>JAVBPD010000157.1:0-53124 GCA_031549885.1 Clostridiaceae bacterium | reverse complement strand
TACATATGGAAGCTGCTTTATTTGCAAATATTGCAGCGCTTTCTAAAGTTTTTATATTAATTTTATATACATTTTCATTTATAATTTTTGAAAGAAAAGCTCCCATAAAGCAATCGCCTGCACCTGTAGTATCGACAACTTTAATGGGCTCACCATTTATTTTTAAATAAAGAATAAAGCTTCGTCTTTATCATCCCAAAGAGGTGCTCTATAATTTACATCTAAAGATATTATTTTTTCTTTTTTAATAGCATAGTTAACTATTTCTATTACAGTGTCCCTAGAAGGGTTATGAGACAAAGAGACAGTTCCAAAATTTAATTGATTTCTTTTAATTAATGAATCCATTATAAGATATACATAGTATTAAATAAAATATATCATTAAAAAGTTTCTATTTCTAGTATCAATAAAAATCCAATTACTCCCCTTATTTTTAATTTGTTTTAAACCAACTATAGAATATAAATAATTGTCAAACTTTTAGTAAATAAGAAAAAAGTACATATTTTTAATAGCAAATTCAATTTATTTTAAAATAAAATTATTGTGAAATAATAAAAAAGTTTCAAAATTTTAGCATAATGTTAATTTATAATATAACAAAGATTGAATTTTAAACTAAATTGATATATAATCTGAGTTATACTCAGAAATATAATGTTAAAGAAGGCGGTAATCAAAATGAAAAGGTTTTTTAGTATAATTTTAGCATCTACTTTAACCATATCGTTATTTGGATGTGCTAATAATGCTAATAATGGATCAAGTTCAAATGACCCTAATGCGTCATCTGATACAATTAAAATTGGTGTTTTTGAACCTATAACTGGTGCAAATGCTGGTGGTGGAGAGCTTGAAGTTAAAGGTGTTAAGCTTGCTAATAAACTATATCCAGAAGTACTTGGCAAAAAAATTGAACTAGTAACTGCCGACAATAAATCTGACAAAGTGGAAGCTGCAACTGCTGCTGCAAAATTAGTAGAACAAGATAAGGTAAATGCTATTATAGGAAGTTGGGGTAGTTCATTATCAATGGCTGCTGGAGATATAGTAAAAAATGCCAAAGTTCCAGCTGTAGGCGCTTCTTGTACAAACCCTCTTGTAACAGAAGGAAATGAATTTTATTTTAGAGTTTGTTTTTTAGATACATTTCAAGGAGTAGTAATGGCAAATTATGCTTTTAATACAGTTAAAGCTAAAAAGATAGCAATAATGGAAGAAGTTTCTAATGATTATTCGGTGGGCCTTGCTACATTTTTTACAAATCAATTTAAAAAACTTACTGGTGATGAAAATTGTATAGTAGAGCTTCAAAAATACAATACTGGTGATACCGATTTCTCTGCTCAATTGCAAAATATTAAGTCGAAAAATCCAGATGCAATATTTGCACCAGGTAATTTTACAGAGTCAGCTATGGTTGTTAAACAAGCTAGAGATTTAGGAATTACAGTACCTTTCTTAGGAACTGACACTTGGGAAACACCTGCATTTATAGATGTTGGCAAAGCTTCAGTAGAAGGCGTTGTATTTTCAACATTTTTTGATGCTGAAAATCCAATAAATGATGAGTCTAAAAAATTTGTGGAAGAGTATAGAAAAGAATATAATGAAGAGCCAGCTGCTGTTTCAGCTCTTGCATATGATGCATATTTAGTTATTTTAAACGCTATAAAAACTGCTAATTCAACTGACTCTGTTAAAATAAGGGATGAGATTGCTAAAACTGCTAATTTCCCAGGGGCAGCAGGATCGATTACACTTGATGCAAATGGAGATGCAATAAAAGACGCTGTTTTGAAAACTGTTACAGATGGAAAATTTAAGTATAAAGATGTGGTAAAAGCTGAATAGTAGAATTAATCCTTTTTCAAATTAAAAAATTGAAAAAGGATATTTTGGAGAGGTGGTATTTTATGAATAACTTTTTGCAAGTTTTAACAAATGCCATATCATTAGGTAGCTTATATGCCCTCATTGCTATAGGATATACAATGGTTTATGGTATTTTAAGGCTTATAAATTTTGCCCATGGCGATATTTTCATGATGTCAGTTTATTTTGCTTTCTATGGAATGGTGATGTTTCATATACCTTGGCCAATAACATTTTTATTAGCTATCATTTTAACAGCAGCTTTAGGAATAATTATTGAAAAAGCTGCATATTCACCACTTAGAGATGCACCAAAAATTTCCGTTATGATATCAGCAATTGGTGTATCATTCTTTTTAGAAAGCTTAGCAGTATTAATGTTTGGTGGGGTAACAAAAGCATTTCCGCAAATTTCAATTTTTACAGATGTTATACAGCTCGGCCCAGTTTCCTTACAAAAGGTAAATGTAATCATACCAATTTTAACAATTATTTTCCTTGCTGTGTTATTATTTTTAATTAATCATACTAAAAGTGGTATGGCTATGAGAGCTTTGTCTAAGGATCATGAAGCAGCAAGGTTAATGGGGGTCAATGTTAATACTGTAATTTCTATTACATTTGCAATTGGTTCGACACTTGCTGCCATAGGTGGAATAATGTGGGGGTTAAAATATACTACTGTTCAACCTTACATGGGAATGATGCCTGGGTTAAAATGCTTTATTGCAGCAGTAGTTGGTGGTATTGGCAACATTAAAGGTGCAGTTATTGGAGGCTTAATTTTAGGAGCTGGTGAAATAATTATAATTGCGCTGCCAAATATGCTAGGACTGTCTATAGATTTAACCGGATATAGAGATGCTTTTGCTTTCATTGTTCTAATAATAATATTATTATTTAGACCTACTGGAATAATGGGCGAAAAAATTGCGGACAAGGTATGAGGTAAGATATTATGAAAAAAACTAATATGAGAAATATGATTTTAACTTTAATTTGTATGGTTCTAGTAATAATATTTGCTTTTATAGCCAATTCTACTTTAGATTCTTATATGTTAAGAATTTTAAACAACTGTGCAATTTATGCAATTCTTGGATTGAGCATGAATTTAATTAATGGATTTACTGGACTTTTTTCACTTGGACATGCAGGCTTTATGGCTGTCGGAGCTTATGCAACAGCACTGTTAACGATGACCCCTGCTACAAAAGAAAGAATATTTTACATGTCACCGTTAATTTTTCCTTTTAATAAAATTTCAATGCCATTTATATTAGCTCTTTTAGTTGCAGGTTTAATAACAGCGTTTTTTGCTTTCTTAATTGGCGCACCTGTTTTAAGGCTAAGGGGAGATTATCTTGCTATTGCAACTCTTGGCTTTGCAGAAATTATAAGAGTAGTTTTTACAAATACACAAAGCATTACAAATGGAGCATTAGGAATAAAGGGAATACCTAATAATGCAAATTTAATTTGGACATTTTGCATAGCAATTTTTACAACAGTGATTTTGGTATTATTAATTAAAAGTAGTTATGGTAAAGCTTTAAAGGCTATTCGTGAAGACGAAGTGGCTGCAGAAGCTATGGGAATAAATTTATTCAAACATAAATTAATGTCATTTATGATCGGAGCCTTTTTCGCAGGAATTGGTGGAGGACTTTTAGCAAGTATATTAGGAACAATAGATCCAACTATGTTTAAATTTACTTTAACTTTTAATATATTGCTTATAATTGTATTAGGAGGAATGGGAAGTATAACTGGAACAATTATTTCAGCATTTATTGTAACTATAGGTCAAGAATGGCTTAGATTTTTAGATTCTCCTATGAATTTAGGGTTTACAACAATAAATTTACCTGGTCTTAGAATGGTTATTTTCTCATTAATATTGGTAATTGTTGTAATATTTTTCAGAAGAGGTATTATGGGATCTAATGAATTTTCTTGGAATTATTTATTTAATATTTTCAATAAAAAATCAAATAAACCACCTCTAAAAAAGGGGGAATAGAAAAATGGCGTTAAAAAATATAATTAAGCTAGAAAATATTACAATGCAATTTGGAGGTCTTACTGCAGTAAAAGATTTTAACATGGATGTAAATGAAGGGGAAATAGTGGCTCTTATTGGGCCAAATGGAGCCGGAAAAACAACCTCATTTAATATGATAACTGGAGTTTATAAGCCAACATTTGGAAAAGTATATTTTTTAGGAAATGATATTACTGGTTTTAGACCAGATAAAATAACTAAGCTTGGAATAGCTAGAACATTTCAAAATATTAGATTGTTTAAAGACTTATCGGTTTTAGATAATATTTTCATAGCAAATCATTTAAGGCTTAAATCCGATGTTTTTAGTGCTATTTTAAACCTTCCTAAATACAAAAAGCAAGAAACCCTTATGATAGAGAAATCCTATGATCTTTTAGAAAAATTTGATCTTATTAAATATAAAGATGATAAATCATCCTCTCTTCCATATGGACAGCAGAGGAGACTTGAAATTGCAAGAGCGCTTGCCACTGATCCTAAACTTTTGCTGCTTGATGAGCCAGCAGCAGGTATGAATCCTAAGGAGACTGAAGAATTAACTCATTTTATCGATCAAATAAGAAAAGAATATAAGTTATCAATTTTTCTTATAGAGCATCATATGCATTTGGTTATGGGAATATCTGACAGGATTTATGTTTTTGATTATGGAATAACCATTGCAAAAGGTAGTCCCTACGAGATTCAAAATAATAAAAGAGTTATAGAGGCTTATCTGGGGGTGGCTGAAGATGCTTAAGATTGAAAATTTAGTAGTTTCTTATGGTGGAATTGAAGCTTTAAAGGGTATATCCATAAATGTGGCTAAGGGACAAATTGTTACATTAGTTGGAGCAAATGGAGCAGGAAAAAGTACTACTTTAAGAACTGTAGTAGGCCTTGTAAAACCTGTAAGTGGAAGTATAAATTTTGAAGGCATCGATTTATTAAGCGTACCAACTCACCAAATTGTTCAAAAAGGTATTTCGCTTGTACCTGAGGGGAGAAGAATTTTTTCAGATCTTACAGTTTATGAAAATTTAAAAATGGGCGCTTTTTTTAGAAAGGACCCAGAAGGAATTAAAAAAGATTTAGATTGGATCCATGAATTGTTTCCAAGGCTTAAAGAAAGAACTTGGCAATTAGGCGGAACCCTTTCAGGTGGGGAGCAGCAAATGCTTGCTGTTGCAAGAGCGCTTATGGCAAAACCAAGGCTTTTAATGATGGATGAGCCTTCTTTAGGACTTGCACCACTTATTGTAAAAGAGATTTTTCAAATTATTAAAAAGATAAATAGTGAAGGCATAACAGTTCTTTTAATAGAACAAAATGCAAATGTAGCACTTCATATAGCACATGTAGGTTATGTTCTTGAAACTGGAAATATTAAACTAACAGGTCCTGGAAAGGAACTTTTAGTAAATGAGGAAGTTAAAAAAGCATATTTAGGAGAAAGTGTAACTGTTAAATAATAAGAATTTATTTAAATAATAAAGGTTATTATTGAGTTAGGATTAAAAATAGTATATAATTAAAAATCAAACTATAAAATGGGGTGGAAAAAAATGAATAAAAAATTGTTAAGTATTGTTTTAATGTCTAGTCTTGTTTTTTCACTATTTGGATGTGCAAGTACAGGTAATGGCGGTGGCACATCTTCAGATGTTATAAAAATTGGAGTATTTGAACCAATAACAGGAGCTAATGCAGCTGGTGGGCAGCTTGAAGTAAACGGAATTAAACTTGCTAACAAATTATACCCTGAAGTTTTAGGTAAAAAGGTAGAATTGGTTATAGCAGATAATAAATCTGATAAAGTTGAAGCAGCTAATGCAGCTTCAAAATTAATAGAACAAGATAAAGTAAAAGCTATACTTGGCAGTTGGGGAAGTTCACTTGCCATGGCAGCAGGGGATATTGTAAAAAATGCTAAAGTTCCAGCTGTTGGATGTTCCTGCACCAATCCACTGGTTACTCAAGGAAATGAATATTACTTCAGAGTATGTTTTATTGATCCATTTCAAGGAACTGTAATGGCAAATTATGCTTTTAATGATTTAAAGGCTAAAAAAGTTGCTATTATGCAAGAAGTTTCAAATGATTATTCTGTTGGTCTTGCAAATTATTTTGTAGAACAATTTACAAAGCTATCTGGAGATGGCAGTGCTATAGTTGATACTCAAAAATATAATACTGGTGATACTGATTTTTCAGCTCAGCTTCAAAATATTAAAACAAAAAATCCTGATTTGATTTTTGCTCCTGGAAATTATACAGAATCAGCAATGATAATTAAACAAGCAAGACAATTAGGAATACAAACTCCATTTATTGGTGGAGACACTTGGGAAATTCAAGCATTTATAGATGTTGGTGGAAGCGCAGTTGAAGGAGTAGTTTTATCATCGTTCTTTGACCCATCAAATTTAGCAAATGATGAAGCAAAGAAATTCGTTGATGAATATACAAAGGAATATGGAGAAGCACCAGCAGCTTTTGCAGCAAATGCTTATGATTCATATTTAGTTTTACTTGATGCAATAAAAAGAGCTAATTCTGATGATTCAGTAAAAATTAGAGATGCAATTGCTGCTACAAAGGGCTTCGTTGGAGCTACTGGTACCATATCTTTAGATGAGAATGGCGATGCTATTAAAGATGCTGTTTTAAAAGTAATACAAGATGGTAAATTTGTTTTTAAAGGTGTTGCTAAAGCTGATTAATTAATTAAACCATTAAACCCAGCTTAAAATTCTAAGCTGGGTTTATTTTAATTTTAAACTTCAATTAATTCGTATTCAAGCGATCCAATTCCAATTTTTACTCCATGTTCAAGTTGAGTTTTCCAATTAGTATTTGAATGAATGTGGTTAAATTTATCTTCATCATCACTGCAATCTTTAAGCACAGATGTATGTATAATTGGAGCTTTATTAACCAAATCTGCACAGGCTATATCAATGGCAACAGGGTCAAAAGATGCTAAAATTCCAATGTCTGGCACTATAGCTGTGTCATTGCTATCCCAACAATCACAATGAGGAGATACATTCATTATAAAGTTAATATGAAAGTTTGGTTTATCTTTTATAACTGCTTTAGCATATTCAGCTATTTTCATAGAAGCTGTATCAGCTGCTCCATCCCATTTAACTCTAGCTGCATCATATACACAGCTAGCAACACATTGACCACATCCAACGCATTTATCATAGTCAATAACAGCCTTTTTATCAATCATTTTTATTGCATCATGAGCGCAATTTTTATAACACATTTGGCATCCAACGCAGTTTTTAGATGCTATAATTGGTTTTGATGCAGAATGCATTTCAAGCTTACCACCACGGGAAGCTGAACCCATTCCAAGGTTCTTTAAAGCTCCACCAAAGCCAGTCATTTCATGGCCTTTAAAATGGTTCATAGAGATAATGATATCAGCATCTACAATAGCAGTTCCGATTTTAGCAAATTTGCAGTATTCTTCATCTAATTTAACTTCGGTATAATCTGTTCCTTTAAGCCCATCTGCAATAATTATGTGACATCCTACAGTAAAGGGATTGTATCCATTTTCATAAGCGCTTTCAAGATGTTCTAAAGCATTTGAACGCCTTCCTGAATAAAGGGTATTTGAATCGGTTAGAAAAGGAAAGCCACCTAAAGATTTTATTATGCTAACTACTTTAGCTGCATAGTTTGGTCTTAAATATGCTAAATTTCCAGGTTCACCAACGTGAATTTTAATTGCAGTGTATTTATTTTTAAAATCAATGCTTTCCATTCCAGCTTTTTTTATTAATTTTTCAAGCTTATCTAATAAATTTAAACCAGGCTTAGTAGACAAATTTGTAAAATATACTTTTGATTTTTCCAAAAAGACACCTCCAGATCAATAAATTGAAATTTTTATACTTTGTTTTTTAAAATAAAATTTTTAATAAAGCTTTTTCTATGTATAGGTGTTGGACCATAGAGAGTAAGCGCAGCAATATGCTCTTTTGTGCCATAACCCATATTTGATTCAAAATTGTATTCAGGATACATTTTTGAATATTCAACCATTAAATTATCTCTGTATACTTTTGCAATTATAGAAGCTGCTGCAATTGAAGCGCTATAAACATCTCCTTTAATGATGTTCTTTGTGGGAATGTTTAAATCATTTATAACATAGCCATCTGAAATGGCATAATCAGGAACTACTTTCAAACCAAGTATAGCGCGTTTTAAAACTTCAACATTGCAGTTTTGAATACCATATTTATCTATTTCAGTGTTGTTTATTGAAGCAATGTAATAGCATATTGATTTTTCTTTAATGATTTCGGAAAGCTCGCTGCGAAGTTTTGAATTTAATTTTTTAGAATCCTTAAGACCTAAAATAAATTCTTTTTTTGGATTTAAATTTGATTCTAAAATAACTGCAGCAGCAACAATTGGACCAGCAAGAGGGCCTCTTCCAACCTCATCTGCTCCAGCAAGGTGAACCGCATTAAAACTTCTATCTAAATTATACATTGTTTCAATTCTATTAATTTCTTCCTCGTGTTCTTTTTCTATTCGTTTAAACTTGTTCATTAAGGCTATTGCACCTATGCGCTTGTCTTTGGATAGTGATTTTAAAAAATTTATAACTTCTAAACTTTCACTATTATTTTTATAAATATTAATTTGTTCATTAAAGATAATATTTAAATCTTTTAAAGTCATTAATTCTTTACTCATTATTTTACTTCCTTATTTGGCTTTTCTAAAGAAATACAACCAATTTTACCGCTTCTAAAATCATCAAGAATAATCTTAGAAACTCTTGTATAATCTATTTCACCACCAGATTTTAAACATCCTCTTTTTTTACCTATATTATCAATTAAATATGGTATATCGCTTTCTACATTTTCTAAATTATATCTTGCCATTAAATTATTTGGATATTCATTTGAAAGTTTTTTTATTAAATAATAAGCTAAATCTTCTATATCTAATATTTCTTCCTTTATTGCTCCAGTTAAAGCTAAATTAATTCCTGTTGTTTCATCTTCTAAATTTGGCCATAAAAGCCCAGGAGAATCCATCATAGTTATTCCTATGCTGGATTTAATCCATTGCAGAGATCTTGTAACTCCGGGTTTATCGGAAACTTTTGCAATAGAGGTTTTAGAAACTCTGTTGATAAAAGATGATTTTCCTACATTAGGTATGCCCATAACAAGAACTTTTAAATCATAATTTAATATACCTTTTGATTTTAGCTTGTCAAGTTTATGTTTTAACAATTCTTCTAAACTTTTTTTAATATTATTTATTCCTTTGCCAGTTAAAGCATTAATTTCTAAAGAAATTGTATTGTCGTTTTTTAATAATTTTAAAAACTGATTGGTAACATTGTCATCGGCAAGGTCACATTTGTTTAAAAGTATTATTCTTGGCTTATTATTTATAATCTTATTAATGTTTGGAATAGAACTAGAATATACAATTCTTGCGTCTCTAATATCAATTACAGCATCAACTAAATTTATTCTTTCTTTTATTTCTCTTATGGTCTTAGCCATATGACCAGGAAACCAATTGATTTTATTCATTATTTAACCTCATAAAAATTATAATATTAAAAAAAGGCTTCTTAGGCCTTTTTGATAATCAGTTCTTTAACCTTAGCTGCTTTACCTACTCTTTTTCTTAAGTAGTAAAGTTTAGCTCTTCTTACTTTACCTTTTCTAACTATTTCAATTTTAGCGATTATTGGAGAATTAACAGGGAAAATTCTTTCAACACCAATTCCTGAAGCAATTCTTCTAACTGTAAAGGTTTCTCTAATTCCGCCATTTTGTCTCTTTAAAACTGTTCCTTCAAAAATTTGAATTCTTTCTCTTTTTTCTTCTTTAACTTTGATATGAACTTTTACTGTATCTCCAACCCTAAAGTCTGGGTGATCTGTTCTTATCTGTTCTTGCTCAATTGCTCTTATAACATCTAACATGTGCATTCCCTCCTAATATTATTAAACGTTCATGCCAAAGTTTGCAGAGGACCGTTCGTACTAGCACGGTTTAAATTTTAACATATATAATTTGCTTAGTCAATGAAGAAAAATTTAAATTATGAATTTCCTAATTTTTCGTTTACGCTAATGCGAAGAAGCTTATAAACTGTTGCAGCTAAAGGTACGCTCACAAGCATTCCAGCAATACCGCCAAACCCTGCACCTATTGTTATGGCAGCAAAAACCCATATGCCAGGTAAGCCAATAGATGTTCCAACTACTTTTGGATAGATAAAATTGTTTTCTAGTTGTTGAAGCACTAGAATATAAACTATAAAGAGCAGCGCTTTAAGAGGATCCACTGTCAATATTAAAAATGCACCTATAATAGTTCCAATATAAGCTCCAAATATGGGGATTAAAGCAGTTATGCCAACGCATGCACCAATGGCAAGAGCAAAAGGAAATCTAAAAATAATCATTCCTAAAGTACATAACGAGCCTAAAATTACAGCTTCGGTGCACTGGCCAACTATAAAACTTGAGAAACATTCATTAGCTACAACGATAAACTTTTTAATTAATGTAATTTGACTTTGCTTCAAAAAAGCTCTTGTTAACTTACCAATTTGTCTAAAAACCATTTCTTTATTTAACAATAAATATATCATAAATGTAAATGCTAAGAAAAAGCTAACTACAGCGCTTGTAAAATTTCCTACAAAGGAAAAAATTCCAGTTACACCCTTTGTAGCATAAGTAGTAATGCTGTTTATGATGTTGTTCCAATCAAGTTGAATGGTTTTTAAAGTTTCTGATACTATAGGCAACTGATTGCTGTCTTTAAAGTATGCGTTGACCTTGTTTAAATATATGGGGAAAGTTTTTGCAAATTCAGATATTGCTTTTATAAACTCAGGTACGAGCAAAGTGACAACAATTAATATAATAATTAGTATGATTATTATAGACAAAATTAAACAGATAAAAGGTTTAGTTTTATTAATTAAATCATTTTTAGAATCTGGAAAATAAATCTTTTCAAGTTTAGTCATAATAATATTTAATATATAAGCCATTGCACATCCAAGCACAAGTGGAGAAATTAAATTCCATATGCTATTTAAAAAGCTAAAGATTTGGTTCCAAAATACCATAATGAAAATTAATGCTGCTAACAAAATTATGTATTTAACTAATCGTTTCTTAAGTATAAACTCTTTATGAGGTTTATATCTGTACAAAATATATTCACATCCTTCCAATAAGTGCGAATCTATGTTATTAGTATATACATTTTAAATTATTTTAGCATGTTTTTCATCATTTATGCAAAGAAAAGATATTTACTTTTAAAAAATAAGAATATACAATAACATCATACTAAAAAATAACAAAGGATTTGATGTTATGGGTATTTTTGGTCCATCTAAACGTGAAATATGGGAACAATTTTCAAATGAAATAGGAGCGCAATATATAAGTGGTAGTTTATTTAAGAATGATAGAGTTGAATTTTTATTTCAAAGCTGGCTTATAGTCTTAGATACTTATGTAGTTAGCACAGGTAAATCAGCTATCACTTATACAAGAATTCGTTCACCTTTTATAACAAATGAAAATTTTAATTTCCACATTTATAAAAAAGGTTTTTTTAGCAGTGTTGCTAAGTTTTTTGGATCTGAGAGTATTGAAACTGGCGACTTTGAATTTGATGAACAATTTATTATAAAAAGTAGCTCACAAAAGAAAGTATTGGAACTTTTATGCCATGATGGAATTAAATGTCTTATGTTAAGCCAACCATCCTTTGATTTATATATAAAGGATGATGAAGGTTTTTTTGGATCTAATTTTCCACATAATGTAGATGAATTGTATTTTCAAGTTACAGGAGTTATAAAGGATATAGAAAGGCTAAAATCTTTGTTTAATTTGTTTTGCAGTATATTAATTGCCCTTTTTGATATGGGCATAATAAGTGAAGAAAATCCAAATGTAAAATTAAAATAGTAAAGATGAGCCAATAATTATTTAAGGTTCATCTTAATTTTTTAGATATTCAACTTAAAATTAGTTCATAAATTTTTTCATTGCCTTGAATACCAACGCATTTAAATCCTAGCGATTCATATAATTTTTGAGAAGCAATGTTATAATCATAAATAATTGTATTGTAAAGCTTTTTAAAACCAATTTCTTTAGCTCTACTAATAATAGCATTTAAAACTTTTTTGCCAATACCAATTCCTCTAAACTCATCTATACCAATTACAATTGGAGGATTTTGTTCTAAAAGCGCTACATCACCAATTGGAATAAAAGAGTTATCTTTTTTAACTTCAATAAAATACAATTCACCATTATTGTTAAGAAAAGTATACATATTCTTTACATAATTTGCATCAGGTATTTTAAGTTTATCAGTAATACCTTCAGAATTATAATAAACAACTTGATTTTGATACCAAGGAAGTCCAATAATAAAGTTTCCATGATAAGCTCTCAATCTCAAATACTCATCAATTTCTATAAATTCCGGTTGAACTACTCCATTTAAAGGCAACAATAACACCACCTATATTAAGAATATATTAGTTATTTTAAACTACACCTTCAAGAAAGTATAGTTTAAAATATTCCTATTTTTTAAAAAATATTTTAAGACAGAATTTACTTTGAAATTTACATTCGACAAGGGGAAAATTTTTAAAGAAAAGACACTGTTCTTTAAATAGATGTTTTTAGATATAGAAAATAACCCTGATCTATTTTTCTTTTTTTGAAAGGGTTTTATGAAAGAATGCTCTTATTTAGTTTTGGTTTATTTTAAGTCAAATAAATATTATTTAAAGAATTCTGCACAAGTTTTAGAGTTTAATTTCTTTAATAAGTTCTTATCAATTATATTTTTATCAGCATAAAGCCCCATGGTTTCTTCATCATATTTAACCTTAAACACATATTTAAACTTTCCTTGTGAAACAAGCCCTGCAAATCTACTTGCCTTTTCTTTTACAAATCCATTTAAGTATTCTAAAAATGGGTTAACAAGTTCTCTATGAAGTTCCACAGTTATTCTAGTTTTATGAGGTGTTATATTTTCAACAAGCTTTATCTTTTCATCAAGCTTTTCTATGGATAAATTCCCTTCAGTTGTTAACAATTTTAATCTAAAGAAAACTTTAACTCCTTCTATTCCATATCTTCTTAAAATATTAAGCTGCATTTCTTTAGGCACCCTTGCAAGGTAAATTGCGGATTTTAACGGTATCTTTTCATCAAACAAAAGGGTAAGGGCTTCATTGCACAAATCCCTAGCTTTAAGAAAGTTGAAAATGCTGCTAGTGCTCATATTGTAGGTTTTAGCTAGTTCCATAGCTACATTTTTCTCATTTCTAAACTCTTTTGCCATTTTCATGGCTTCATAATTTATTATCAAACTTTTTATTAAGTTTGACTTTGAAATGCTTCGAAAGCCGATGTTAGATTCTATAACCATTGTTCTGAGGAATAATTCATCAACTTCATTCATATCTATAATATAGCTTGGAATAAACTTGTATTTAGGATTATTTGTTTCTTCAAATAACTTAATATAAGCAAGGAGGCGACATCTCCCAATTATCACACTATATGCTCCAAGCTTATCAACCATCACATATATTGGATAAATCAATCCTACATTGTCGATGGATCTAGCTAAGTCTAATAGGCCAATATCAGAAATAGGATCAAAAGGGCTCCATCCCTCTGGAATATCATTTATTAATTCAATGTCGATTTTTTTCAAATTTTTGTGAAGGTCTACTCCCTCATTGAAGTTATTATTTCTCTTTATAATAGTTTTTCTTTCTTCCTCCATTCTTTGCCTTAAATCTTCAGGTGATTCGCCAATATCTACTTCAACTTTAGTAACCTTATAATTTTCAAGACTGTAATTAGGAAATAAATCTAAACCTATGCCTTCATATTCCATTAAAAAACCTCTTTTAAAAAATTCTAACGTTAAAATATATGCTTTAAAAAATCATTTAGAACAAAATTATTTTATTATAATTATTTATGGAAAATAATGTATATTTGCATATGAATAATTTAGCAAGATTGTACAATAATTAGCAAGTTAAACTATTAAGGATAAATGTAAATGTTTTTATAATTATAAAATAAGGATAATTGTATTTAAGGGGGTGGTTTATCTATGGAAAAAAACTTATCTTTTACTCCTAAGAGGCCTAAAAAGAAAAGATTTGATAAAAAAACATTACTTTTACTTAGCATGGTGGCACCAGGAGCAATTTGGCTGCTTCTATTGCGGTACTTGCCAATGTTTGGAATTGTTATTGCATTTCAAGATTACAAGATATTTACAAAGGCTCCGTCATTTATTAATAACATTATTCATAGTCCCTTTGTTGGATTTAAAAATTTTGAATTTATATTTAAAACTTCAGATTCTTGGAATATGATAAAAAACACTCTTGGGTATAATGCCTTATGGATTGTTTTAGGACTTATAATATCCGTGACATTTGCAATAATGTTAAATGAAATAACGAAAAAATTTTTAGCAAAAACTTATCAAACTATAATGTTCTTTCCATATTTTTTAAGCTGGGTAGTTGCAAGTTATTTTTTACTTGCATTTCTTGATCCAACAAGAGGTCTTATAGTTCATTTGCAAAAATCTTTAGGTATGACACCAATAAGTTGGTATACTGAAGCAAAATATTGGCCAGTAATTTTAACCATAGCAAATCTTTGGAAAAATATTGGTTATTCAACAATACTTTATTTGGCAGCAATTACAGGAATACCAGAATCCCAATATGAGGCAGCTAGCATTGATGGTGCGAGTAAATTTCAACAAATTTTTGCAGTTACTATACCTCATATAAAAACCATGATTATAATACTGCTTATTATGAATGTAGGAAAAATTTTTAATGCTGATTTTGGACTATTCTATACTGTACCTATGAATTCGGGTCCTCTTTTTCCTACTACACAGGTTATAGATACTTATGTTTATAGAGCTATGACAGCAACAGGTAATCAAGGTATGGCAGCTGCTGCAGGACTGCTTCAAAATGTAATTGGTTTTATCCTTATAATGGCTGTAAACACTATTGTTCGAAAAGTCGAACCAGATAGTAGCTTATTCTAGGAGGTGTTTTAATGGATAGTAATTTTGTGAAAAAGAATTCTAGAATAAACAAAGTCAGCATTCCAGTAGAAATTATAATTAATATTATTTTAATTTTATTTTGTTTACTTTGTATAGTACCATTTATTTTTGTAGTAATTATTTCGTTTACATCAGAGGAGAGCATTCGCCAAATTGGATTTTCGTTTTTGCCAACACAACTTTCATTACAAGCATATCAATATGTTTTGGCCCTTGGTCAGCAGCTTTGGATCTCATACTTTAATAGCTTTTTTATTACAATTGTAGGAACCGTTTTTAGTGTATTTATATGTATTTTATATTCGTATGCTTTATTTAGGAGTGATTTTAAATATAGAAGGTTTTTTACATTCTTTGCTTTTTTTACAATGATGTTTGGTGGAGGTCTTGTTCCAACAGTTGTAGTAAGCAAACAACTATTAGGACTTCAAAACAATTATGCTGCGCTCATAGTGCCAATGTTGGTAAACCCATTTAACTTTATTGTTATGCGCACATTTTTTCAAAGCACTGTGCCCACAGAAATCATTGAATCTGCTTCAATTGATGGAAGTGGAGAGTATAACACATTGTTTAAAATCATTGTACCTATTTCAAAACCAGGAATAGCTACAATAGCTTTATTAAATGCTTTGGCTTACTGGAATGAGTGGTTTATTCCTATGCTATACATTAGTGATGCGAAACTATTTCCACTTCAGTATTTGCTTCAAAGAATGCAAAGCCAAGTTGATTTTTTAGCTAGACATTCATCTGCCATTGGTGCTGAAGCCTCTAAAATGATGGCAAATATGCCACAACAAACACTTAGAATGGCACTAGTTGTATTAATTGTAATACCCATTGCCTGTGCTTACCCTTTCTTTCAGAGATTTATTATATCTGGTTTAACTATTGGCTCTGTAAAGGAATAATTGTATTTAAATCGTTTAATTTACTAAAATTAAGGAGGAATTTTAAATGAATAAAAAATTATTAGTTACATTAATGTCTGCTTTGATGTTATCAACAAGCTTATTTGGATGTTCTCCAAGCGGCAGTTCAGGTTCAACTGATACCACAGCTGCAGCAGGTGATACTACTGCGGCTGTAGATACAACAGCTGCACCATCAGATTCAAGCGCTCCAGTTACTTTAAAGATGTATTTTAATGGTAGCAGTGTCACAAACGATAAGGCAGTTCTTGAAAAGGTAAACGCTTATTTAAAAGATAAAATTAATGTTGCACTTGAACCAATTTGGGGAACTTGGGGGGATTTTGATCAAAATTCTGTGCTTGCTATAAATGGTGGAGATAATGTAGATATTTACTTCACATCTTCGTGGTCTGCTGATGAATATAATGCATTTGCTAAAAAGGGAGCCTTTGTTCGCCTTGATAATCCTGATAATAATCTTATAGATAAATATGCTAAAGACCTTTGGGGACAACTTCCAAAAGTTTTAGTACAAGGTGCTACAATAGATGGCGCTGACGGTTTTGGTGTTTATGGAGTTCCTGGTTATAAAGATATAGCTACTCAAAACTGCTGGGATATAAATGTACCACTTCTTCAAAAATATGGATACACTATTGATGACATTAAAAAGACAGATTATTATGGCTTTGATGAAATTCTTAAAAAAGTAAAAGAAGGCGAAGGAAACGATTTTTATCCTTTAGTTGTTGAAGGTGCAGTTCTTGAAAGAATGGTTAATAATATTTCTATAGTTACAGGAGATGCTGGAACAAATAATGTGCTTTCTTATTATTTAAACCCTTCAGATGTTTCTAAAGAAGGAGCGTATGGAAATAAAATTGTAAATAAATTTGATACTCCTGAGTATAAAAAATTTGCAGAAAAAACACGTGAATATTTTCAAGCTGGATATATCGACCCTGCAATGGGTAACGCAGATCAAGCTAATGATGCACGTACTGCAAAACAAAAATCTGGACAATATTTAATAGGAACTCAAAGTTATTCCTATGGTTATGAAGCTCAAGCAAGTAAAGAGCGTGGGTTTGAAGTTGCATATGTACCATGTACAGCTCCTTATGTAGATACTACATCTTCTCAAGGTGCATTAATGGCTATTTCAACAGCTTCTAAAAACCAAGATCTTGCAATGACGTTTTTAAATCTTTTAAATACAGATAAGACTCTTATGACACTTCTTGCATTTGGTGTCGAAGGTACACATTATACTTTAAATGATAAAGGTGAAGCAGTATTTACAGATACTAGAAAAGAATACCAACCTTGGGTTAATGGTATAGGAAATGTTACATTGCTTCCACCAATAGAAGGTCAAGGCGCTGATTTCCAAACTAAATTTAAAGATTTTTATAGTGCAGCAAAAGAAGTTCCATATCTTGGATTTGCATTTAATGCTAAACCTGTAGAAACTGAACTTGCAGCTCTTGCAAATGTTGCTGGTGAATATGCTTTAGCGCTTAGCACAGGTTCAGTTGATCCAGCTGAAAAATTACCAGAATTTTTACAAAAATTAAAAGATAATGGAATAGATAAAGTTGTAGATGAAGCAAACAAACA
Organism: Clostridiaceae bacterium; assembly: GCA_031549885.1. Classification (GTDB taxonomy): domain Bacteria; phylum Bacillota; class Clostridia; order Clostridiales; family Clostridiaceae; genus WQUF01. The sequence goes on along the minus strand of JAVBPD010000157.1, from coordinate 35,482 downwards.
ATTAGATGATTTTATGAAGGCTAAAGGAAAATAAGAGTTAATTTTAATATATTTAAAGAATATAAATGAAAAGGACTTATACAAAGCTAAAAGTTTTGTATAAGTCCTTTATTAATCCTCTCCTGTATTTGGAAGCCCCTCATCATAAACGTTAGCTGTGACAAAAGCAATATCATTATTAGCATTATCTTTTCCTTGAATAGCTTTATATGAAGGAAATTGAAATGAAACCTTATAATATCCTGGCTTTGGCTTTATTAAAGATAAATCTATCAGTATATTATTTGATAAATCCGCTCCAGTTTTAGTGTTCCATGCTTTAAGCCCTGAACTTGTTTTAACCATATCTCTTGATAAATTAGGTATATTTTTGGTGGTTAAACTAAAATCATGAGCAGAAATGGCCATATCTCCAACTAGTATGGTATCATCATTTTTAACTGTAACACTTATGGCTTTACTAACATCATTAACAGATAAAGTTACAGCATAAGAGCCTAATTCAGCTTTTATTAAAGATTTATCTGCATTTAATTGTGAGGTTAAATCTGTTCCATCGCTTAATTTCCACGATTTTGCTGAGGATAAAGATAAAATATTTTCATTTGTTAAAGAATTTAAATCTTTCACATTTATAGAAAAATCTTTTCCAAATATTGCAGAATCTTTTTCATTGTCAATTGATGTGTCTTTGCCATCAATTACGCTAATTATTATATTTTGTGTTATACCACTTACACTTAAAGATGTTAAGTAACTTCCTGGTTCTGGTTTAACGTTTGTATCAACATACAATTGATTAGATAAGTCCATTATATTGTTAACATTCCAAGCCCTTGCTGAGGACTTATCAATAATGCTTATTCCAGTTAAAGTTTTCACATCATCTTTATCTAAAATAAATCCTTTAGCAGTTATGGCAAGATTTTTTTGAATATCAATTTTTGTAGTTAATGGGTCAATTACATCTACTGCAATATAATGCACAGCTTTATTTACCATTAACTTTATGATATAAGTTCCAACTTCAGGCTTGATTCTTGTTTTATAAGCTACAATTTGGGATGTAAAATCAGTTCTATCATCAATCTTTAAGGCTTTTGCATTGGAATTTAATATTATATCTTGGTCTGTTAATTTATCTACATCAGCAATATTAACAGTAAAACAATTACCTGTTAACATTATTCCGCTTTCTTCATCTACATTGCCTATTTCAGGAAAAATTACATCAATAGAAACTATCCTAGTTACTCCATTTATGCTAAGCTTTATAGGATAGCTTCCAATTCCAAACTGTTCATCAGAAGGCTTATCTATTTTAATTTGAGAAGATAAATCTGATTTATCACTGATTTTCCAAGCTTTCGCTTGGGATTTTTTTAAAATATAATTATCAGTCAATAGAGGAAGGTTATTGTAGTTTATAATAAAGCTTTTAGCGCTTATGCCAACATCTTTTCCAATATCTAATGTATCCTTTGAATCATCTATTGTATGGGCAGAAATGGTCTTAATTAAGCCATTTAAATTTAAAGTTACCTCATAAATTCCAATTTCATTTTTTATAGAAGACCTATCTATTAAAATAGATGGTTTTTGATTTGTCATATAGCTTATATTTGACCCTGTTATTCCTGATTTTTCAATTATATCATCATCAGTTAATGAGGGGATTTCGTCTATACTTACAGGAAAATCTCTTGCATATATGTAAACATCTTTTTCTTCGTCAATTACAGTGGTTAGTGGATCGTAAATAAGCACTGGAACCATATGGGTAAAATTATTTACAATTAAATAAATAAAAGAAGGCCCTTCTATAGGTTGCAAATTAGATTTATCTATTATTATCTGAGAAGTTAAATCTTCATTATTGCTGAGGCTCCAGGCTCTTGCATGGGTTTTTGTCAGCACATCAGAATCCTTTAAAAGAGGAAATTCATTTATAGAAACCGCAATACCCTTTCCATAAATTGCAAAACTATTTGTAGGGTCAATGCTAACGCTTGGTGAGGCACCAACATATGTTTTACCAATTTCAATTTCATCTTCACCTCTTTCTGAAATTGTAAATACGCTATCGGGTATAATTGCAGCATTGCTTGGAATAGGTGCTGCCCACGACCCATCCTCACTAACTTTTTGTTCAACGGTTGTTCCATTAGGAAATTTAATTACAATTGTATTGCCAGGATCTCCTAAACCAGCGATATTCTCATCTCCAGGCATAATTGGGAACACTGTAAAAGATAAATATTCAGGGAAACCTGTTTGGTCAGTGGCAACTGCAAACCTGGTGATTAAGATAAACATGCTAAATACTAATAAAAATAACTTAAAATATAATTTTTTATAGTTAAACTTCATAAATATCTATCCTCATAAAATATAATAAAATATAGAATAAAATCGATTTATATATAATATTTGTATTTTTGCTTTGTTTATGTATTATTAGTGATTTTTACTAAATATTATTGTACTTTTTGTGTGATCTATTTATGAACTATCTATATCTAAAGTTGAGACAGAGTTATAATTACTAGTTCGGGTGGATTAAAAACCCTAGGAAGAGGTCCTATTGAAAGCCCACGACTTACTATCATTTTTGTTTTATCATTAAGAGTATATAAGCCACCTGCGTATTTTGGAAAAAATCCTTGATCTGGAGCAACAAACCCATTTAATATAAAAGGCACCCTTACTTGTCCACCATGAGCATGTCCAGATAAAACTAAATCATAATCATAATTAGCATATAAATCATAAAGTTCAGGTCTATGCGACAATAATACCTTTATTCCATTAAAATTTTCATTTTGCAAGTTATTTAACCTTTCGTCAATAGATGGATAATTTTTATTCTTGTAATTTAAATAAGGGTCATTGACCCCTGCTAAAAGGATGTCATTTCCATTAACATTTACAATTTTATATTCATCGTTTAAATAATTAACACCATAAGATTTTAAATTTTCAATTCTCTCTTTATAATCCTTTGCCATATATTCGTGATTGCCTGTACAATAATATATTGGTGCAATGTCTTTGATTTTTTCAATTAAAATATCTGTTCCTTTTACTAAAGCTAGGTCATCTATTATATCCCCAATTAGAAATATTAAGTCGGGTTTTTCATTTTCAATGTTATTAACTAAGTCATCATTAGGATATACGGTGCTATGAGTATCGGAAAGCACTGCTATTTTTATTTCTTTATTTGTTATTTTATTTGTCTTGATGGAATAATTCACAACATGTATTTTATTATCAAAGGCAAAATAAAGAAAAACAAAAAATGAACAAGTTAAAAAAATTAGGAATATTATGTTAAAAATCTTAATTTTTTTTGTATAAATAAGTGTAAAAATACTTGCTATAAATATTACTACTATATAAATATAAAAATATTTCATAGAAAATATATATTTATCAGGAATTCCATAATTTAAATTAGTAAATGTAATAGCTAATAAAAAGAGAAATAACATAAGAAAAGCAATTATGCTAGTAAAAAAAACAGGAAGCTTTGGCACAGCAAATGCAATAAAGAAATAAGCAGTAAATGCTAAAAATATGTTAAATATAGCTATTTTATTTAAGCTAAAAAATATCAATGAAAATAAAATTGAAAATATAACAAATAATAAATAAAATTTTCTTATTTTTTGCATTTTTATGGTTCTCCTTAATTGAATATGTGGTTATAATAACAGAAAATTATTCATTGTAAAAGTATTTTTGCGTATTTATGATATAATTATAAGAAACTTAATATAAATGAGGTATTTAAATGAACGATATTATTAAAACTTTTGAAAATGGTATTATAATTAAAAATGTTGATAGTTTTGAATTAAAACATGTTTTTGATTGTGGCCAATGCTTCAGATGGAATAGGCAGGAAAATGGAAATTATATTGGCGTTGCGCATAAAAAGGTAATAGAAATTGCTAAAAATGGTGATGATCTCATTATTTATAATATTAATGAAAAAGAATTTTATGACTTTTGGTGTGATTATTTTGACTTAAAAAAGGATTATTCTAAAATTAAAGAAAAATTATCAAATGAAGATGAAATACTTAAAAAAGCAATTCCCTTTGGGCATGGAATTAGAATATTAAACCAAGAGCCCTTTGAAATAATTATTTCTTTTATAATATCTGCAAATAACAGAATACCAATGATAAAAAAATGCATAGAAAATATTTCTAAAAAGTTTGGAGACCCTATAGAATATAACGGTAAAACATATTATAGCTTTCCTGATATAGATCAACTAAAAGATGCAACTGAAGAAGATTTTAGAGCTTTAAGTACTGGTTTTAGGGCTAAGTACATAAAGGATACCGTTTATAAGATATACAACAAAGAATTTAATATAAATGAAACAATTAATATGGAAGATAATGATTGTCATAAAAAGCTGCAAGAGTTATCAGGTGTAGGCGCTAAGGTGTCCGATTGTATAATGCTTTTTTCAATGAAAAAGTGTTCAGCTTTTCCTGTTGATGTTTGGGTAAAAAGAGCCATGAACGTTTTTTATAATGCTCCTGAAAATATGTCTTTAAATAAAATTAGAAACTTTGCTCAAAATAAATTTGGCAATAATTCAGGCATAGCTCAACAATACTTATTTTATTATGCAAGAGAAAATAAAATTAATCTGTAATAATTTGAGTATTAACACTGTTTTTTGTGCATAATTATAATAAAGAGGCTTAATCATGAAAAAAACGAAGGAAATAAGAGTAATTATTAAATAACTGCTTTTAATTCGCTTTAAATGGCTTTTTTTAAACGTTATTATCAATTAACGAATTTGAATTTACTACTACATTAAATTAATATAGTAGTATATTAGCACTCGATATTGTTGAGTGCTAATAATGTGTGCGTATATGAAATTTAAAATAAATATTTTAAAGGAGGATTATTATGAAACTAAGGCCACTTGGTGACAGAGTAATTTTAAAAAGAATAAATGCAGAAGAGACTACAAAAAGCGGTATAGTCCTTACTGGAAGTGCAAAAGAAAAACCACAAGAAGCAGAAGTTCTTGCAGTAGGTCCTGGATTTGTAGATGGAAAAGAAATTAAAATGGAAGTTAAAGTAGGAGACAAAGTAATGTTCTCCAAATATGGTGGAAACGAAGTTAAAGTAGATGGCGAAGAATACATAATCGCCAAACAAGATGATATACTTGCAGTTCTAGAAGGTTAATTCAAGGAGGAAAAAATAATGGCAAAAAGTATTATATTTGGAGAAGAAGCTAGAAGAAACATGCAAAAGGGAGTAGATACCCTAGCTAATACAGTTAAAATAACATTAGGACCAAAGGGAAGAAATGTTATTTTAGATAAAAAATTTGGATCACCTCTCATTACAAATGATGGTGTTACAATTGCTCGTGAAATTGATCTTGAAGATAAATACGAAAACATGGGAGCTCAACTTGTAAAAGAAGTAGCTACTAAAACAAACGATGTAGCAGGAGATGGAACTACAACAGCTACACTGCTTGCTCAAGCTATAATAAGAGAAGGCCTTAAAAATGTAACAGGTGGAGCAAATCCAATGTTTATAAGACAAGGTATCAAAATGGCTGTTGAAGCTGCTGTATCAGATATCAAATCAAACTCAAAGAAAGTTGATGGAAAAAAAGATATAGCAAGAGTTGCATCCATTTCAGCTTCAGATGAAGAAATTGGAACTTTAATTTCAGACGCCATGGAAAAAGTAGGAAATGAAGGCGTTATAACAGTTGAAGAATCAAAAACTATGTACACAGAGCTTGAATTAGTTGAAGGTATGCAATTTGATAGAGGGTATGTTAGTGCATACATGGTAACAGATACAGAAAAAATGGAAGCAGTTTTAGAAGAACCAGTTATTTTAATTACAGATAAAAAGATTTCATCAATTCAAGAAATCCTTCCAATATTAGAGCAAGTAGTTCAACAAGGAAAGAAATTATTGATTATTGCAGAAGATGTTGAAGGAGATGCACTTGCAAACCTTCTTTTAAATAAAATAAGAGGAGTATTCACTTGTGTTGCTGTTAAGGCACCAGGTTTTGGAGATAGAAGAAAAGAAATGCTTCAAGATATAGCTATTTTAACAGGCGGAGAGGTTATTACTGAAGAATTAGGAAAAGACCTTAAAGATGTTAAATTAGATATGCTTGGAAGATGCTCTAGCGTTAAAATTAGCAAAGAAAATACAACAATAGTAAATGGAGCTGGAGATAAAGAAGAAATATCTGCAAGAGTTTCTCAAATAAAAGCTCAAATAGCTGAAACTACTTCAGATTTTGATAGAGAAAAGCTCCAAGAAAGACTTGCTAAGCTTGCAGGTGGTGTTGCAGTAATTAAAGTTGGTGCTGCTACAGAAACAGAATTAAAAGAGAAAAAATTGAGAATGGAAGATGCTTTAGCAGCTACAAAAGCAGCTGTTGAAGAAGGAATTGTTCCAGGTGGTGGAACAGTTTATATTTCAGCTATAAATGAAGTCAATAAATTAAGTTCAGATAATTTTGACATTCAAGTTGGAATTAATATAATAAAGAAAGCTTTAGAAGAGCCAACTAAACAAATAGCTCTTAATGCTGGAGAAGAAGGCGCAGTTGTAATTGAAGAAGTTAAAAAAGCTAAAAAAGGCATTGGATACGATGCAATATCAGGTAAATATGTTGATATGTTAGAAGCTGGTATAGTAGATCCAACTAAAGTAACAAGATCAGCACTTCAAAACGCTGCATCAATTGCTGCTACATTCTTAACAACTGAAGTTGCAGTAAGCGAAATACCAGAAAAAAATCCTCCTGCTCCAATGGGCGCACCAGGAATGGACGGAATGTATTAAAATTTTAAAATTAAGGCAAGGTTTATTACCTTGCTTTTTAATTTAGTTTAAACATATAATTACTATAATATAATTCTATAAATATTTTAAGAGGTATTAACAGTGTTTTTCCTTTGCTTTCTCATTTCTATTTGTTTATTTTCATATTTTATATTTGTAAAATTAACATTTAACATATTTGCATTTAGCTTAATTTTTTTTATTATATCTTTAATATTTTTAAAATCCCCAAGGACAATTTATAAGGATATTAAAATTTTTATTGTTTTTTTAATATGCTTGGTTTCTATTTTAATACTTTCTATGCTATTTCATTGCAATGAAAGATATGAGGGAAAATCAGATTGTATAGTGGTTTTAGGCGCTGGATTAAAAAAAGATAAGCCTTCACTTACGCTTATGGCAAGGTTGGATATTGTAGTTAGTTTAAATAAGATAAATCCAGATACTAAAATAATAGTATCTGGTGGACAAGGTGAAGATGAAATAGTATCAGAAGCATTTGCCATGAAAAAATATTTAGTTGATCATGGAATAGATGAAAATTTAATCATTATAGAGGATAAATCTATAAGCACTAAAGAAAATATTGAATTTTCTTCAAAAATAATAAATGAAAAAAAACTAGGAAAAAATGTAACCATTGTGAGCTCAGATTTTCATATTTTAAGAGGAAAATTTTTAAGCGTACATTATGGGCTTAACCCACATGGATATGGGTGCAAAACTCTTAGCCATTTAGTTTTTGCTTATTTTTCAAGGGAAGCAATATCTCTAATAAAAGATATTGTTTTATCTCCATCATATAGATAATTATTTAATTTTATCATCTAAAGTTTTAATATTTTCAATTGATGTATTAATGCAATTAACCCCTTTATTAAAGTCATCGATGTTTTTTGTATCACAGGATAATTTGAAATCATCAAATCCTGTGTTTAAGTTTTTAATTATATCATCATAGCTTTTTTTTAGTTCTTGTTTATCATCAGGAAAATTGATATTAGATACTTTTTCAATAGAAGTGCTAATATCATTTATTTTTATTTTAAAATCTGAAGTCCATTTTTCATCATCTAAATTTGATACTTTCACATAATCATTTAAATCGCTTATATTTGTTATAATTGTTTGTAATGATTGATTTAGTTCATCTAAGTATTCAATATCAGAGCTTGCATTGGCACTGTTATTTGTGCAAGCATAAAAGACAAATATGAGAGTTAAAATGGGTATGTAAATTAATAATTTTTTCATATGTTTCCTCCAAATATATTTTTCTTTAGTGTTTTTTTATAATTTGAGTAAGTAAATCATAGAAAATAACAGAAGCCACAATTAATATTATTAGCAATATTGTAGGAAATAAAGAACCTAATATTCCAAAATTACCACCATTATAAATAGTATAATCGTTTAAGGTGTTTCCAATTAAATTAAATTGATTTTTAAAATTTAAAATTGGATAACCAAAGACAAATGTGCCAATTAAATTAAATGCAATTAGATAACTAATATTTAGGCTTATATTATAAGCTATGGAAGTTAAAATTCTAAAAAATATAGACATGAGTATAAAGTTAAGCACCAATAGGAAATTTGCCCCCCAAATTGTAATAACAAACAATATGGATGAAATTAATAAAATAATATTTAAAAATACATATCTTTCAGCTTTTTTATCGATGAATTTTAATTTTCGCCAAAAAAATGTTGGAATTATGCCTCTAAATAAAAATTCATGAATATATGCAAAAGTTATAATGTTAGATAAGGACATTAAACATAATTTAAATATATTATTTACATTACTTTCCTTTGCAAAGCTTATGTTTCCAGTAGTTGAAATTAGAAATGATATTATAAGTGATGAAGCAAACCCTAATGCAAAGATAATAAAAATGTTAATGACATTTGCTTTTATAAAATTAAATGAAGAAATTTTAAATATATTTCTGTTTTTCATGAGAACTAAAACAAACATAAAAGCTACAACTAAGGTTAAAAAATAGAATAAGTTTTTATAGAAGTAAACGTCGACGTAATCACCAACTATTTTCATGAATTCATTAAAATATTCCGGATATTGTTTAAGTATTGTTTCAGGTGTATTCATTGCTGGAGATAATATATTTTCGTATATTGATTTTATGATTTGATTAAAATTCTCCTTATTTTTGAAAATGGACAGGAAAATTAGTCCTAAAATATTAAATAAAGAAATAAACTTTCCAACAAGTATTGCTATAATTGGACTTAAAAAAACTATTAAAATATTTGAATCATCGTATTTCACATTTTCAGTTTTTTCTAAAAATTTAATTTCATTAGAAATAATATAATTAGGTTCAGATTTTCTAAATGAACCGTTAATAATATTCGCCATAAATGCCTCCAATAAGGTTTTTTTGTTATTATATCATAAATATTATGCATATAATAGATGCTCTTAAAACGTTTATTTGTTAAATACTCAATGTTATAATAATTTATTGAAAGGAAAGATATGAATGATAAACTATAAAAAATATACTTTAGATAATGGATTCAATATAGTAAGTGTATATAGACCATCCAATCTTATTAGCATCAATTTTTGTACTAAGATAGGAACGATTTTTGAGAAGAAAAAAAACAAAGGTATTTGCCACTTTATTGAACATATGTTATTCAAAGGTACAGGAAAATATACCAATGATGAAATTAATTTTTTGTTTGAAAGTTTAGGAGGAAATTATAACGCTTATACAGATTTAAATTCTACAGTGGTGACATTATCTGCATTAACTGAAGAATTTCCTAATTGTTTAAATATTTTAAGTGAAATTATTTTAAATTCCACATTTCCAAGTGAAGAATTTGAAAAAGAAAGAGAAGTTATTTTAAATGAAATTCGAACAGTAAATGATGACATTGAGGAATTAAGTTATTTAAAGCTTATGGAAAAAGCCTTTACAAAACCTTCTTTAAAATATGATATTTTAGGTTTAAAAAGAAATGTAGAAAATTTTACACGTGAGGAAGTATATAATTTTTACAGAGAAAATTATATACCAAATAATGCTCATATTGTTATTGTTTCAAATTTAGACCATGAAGAAGTTTATACATGTGTTGAAAAAAGCTTTAAAGATTGGAAATGTAAAGATTATGAGCCATTAAAATTTGTATATGATAAAAATAAAGAAGGTGTTTTTGTAGAAAATAAAAATACATTTGAACAGGGAACGCTTAGTTATTTATTTTCTATAGATAGCATTACCAAGAAAGAGGAATTAGCTCTTAGAATGGTAATTCATAAGCTAGGAGGAGGTTTTACTTCTGATCTTGTAAAAGAGCTTAGAGAAAAAAGGGGCCTTGTTTATGATGTTTATGCTGAATATCAAAGCAATAAGTATATAAAAATGATATTTATATATGCATCCTTAAGCAAGCACAAAATAGAAGAAACAAAATCCATAATTGATAAATGCATAGATAACGTTACTAGTAATTATGATCATATCAATAGCAAAGATTTAATGATAATAAATAAGATTTTAAGGACATCTATGGTTTCTAATATGGAAGATGTTGAAACACTGTGCTCTCTTATCAATGATGAAGTGCTAGAAGGATGTGAAATAGGATCATTTATAAAAGAAATTGATGAAATAAAAGAAATTGATGAGAAATTCATAATAGATGTTGCTAAGAAATATTTGAAAGGAGCTACTGTTCAGTTATTAAAATGAATGAAGATGATATTATAAAGATTGTATGCAGTGTAGAAAAGGAAAATAAAGATAAATATGAAGTGAAATTTGAATCTTTAGAAATAATTTTTTTAAATGAGGAAACAATATATTTAAATAACATTAAACCAGGTTTAAATATTTCTTTAAAAGATTTAGAAAATATAATAAATGATGATGACTACATAGTGTGCAAAAATTATGCTTTTAATTTAGTAAGCAGGTTCTCAAAGACAAGGAAAGAATTGGAAGATAAGCTGATTTCAAAGGGGCATAATGCTTTAAATATAAAAAAGGTTATAGATTTATTAAAGGGGTACAATTTAATAAACGATGAAAGCTATGCTAAAAATTACATAATGTCTAAATTGCAAAAAGAGGGTAAAGAGAAAATTTCATATGAATTATCAGTTAAAGGAGTTTCTAAGGATGTTATAGAAAGCTCTTTTGAAAAGATTAATGATGAAAATGAAAGTGTTTTTACTAATTCTCTCATGAAGATAGGGAAAAAGAAATACTTGGAGCTTATATCAAAGGAAGATGACGTTTATAAAGTAAAGGAAAAGCTTTATTCGTATTTAGCTAGGAAGGGATTTAAATGGGATGAAATTAAGGCTTGCGTGAACAGTATTTTAGATGAAGTGAAAGATTAAAAATGTTTGTAAAGAGGGCGTAGAGCCTCTTTACATCACTTTTTTAACCTTTTTTAGGATTGAATTTATGGCTTTTTCGCATTCAATGTCTGTATTGTCTAAAGACCATGAGTAATTAAAATATATTAAAGCTTTTTTATAGTCTTTTATCATGTTATAGCAATAACCAAGGTTAAAAAGATATTTAGCGTCAATTCTATGTTTTAGAGCTTCTTTTAGATGCAATATGGCCTCATTAAATTCATTTAACTTTATATGACAAACTGCAGCATTGTATAATGCGCAAGCTAGGTTTTCTCCTTTTTCTATGGATCTTTTATAGAGTGCTATGGCTTTTCTATAGTCCTTGATATTATACATTTCATTAGCTTGACGGAAATATTTCATATGATGGATCCTCCTACTTGATGTGCTGTTAAAAATATTGCCTTTTGGTGAAAATATTATTCACTTTTTGATTTGTTTTCATCTTTTTATTTTTCTACTTAGTTCATACTATGGTTTTTAATTGCGCAAGGTTAATACTTTATTTAAGAAATATTATTTTTTATATAATTTTTTTGTAAGAGAAATTTGTATTATGAAATATATTTGAAAATATTAATGTAAAATTTGACATACATATATATAATTCGTATTAATTTGATTTTTTAAAGTAGTGATGAACTTTATATGAGATTAGTATATTCTAATCTTAAATTATATATATTTTTGAAAGAATACTCAATCTTTTCTTGTTGTACATTAACGAATAATTTCGACAATATTTAATATATAAATAACTATTTAAGAAAAATATAAAAATCCTAATTATTGCAGTAACTAGGATTTTTATAAAATAAATTGATAACTAAATGTTTTAAACTAGCATTTTTTTAATCATCATTTTTAAGTACAGCCATAAATGCTTCTTGTGGAAGTTCAACACTTCCAAACTGTCTCATTCTTTTCTTACCTTCTTTTTGTTTTTCAAGGAGCTTTTTCTTTCTAGAAATATCTCCACCGTAACATTTTGCAAGAACATCTTTACGCATAGCCTTTACGGTTTCGCGAGCTATGATCTTTCCTCCAATAGCAGCTTGAATTGGAATTTCAAACATATGCCTTGGAATGATTTCTTTTAATTTTTCAGCAATTGTTCTACCTCTAACATAACTTCTTTCTTCAGGAACTATCATTGAAAGAGCATCAATAATATCTCCATTTAATAATATATCTAATTTAACCAGATTGGATTGTTTGTATCCCTTAAGCTCATAATCTAAAGATGCATATCCTTTGGTTCTTGATTTTAAAGTGTCAAAGAAGTCATAAATTATTTCATTAAGTGGAATTTCATATTTTAAAACCACTCTTGTTTCCTCAATATACTGCATATCTTTAAATGTACCACGTCTATTTTGAGATAAATCCATAATTGGACCAACATACTCTGATGGGGTTATTATTGAAGCCACAACAATTGGTTCTTCGCATTTTAAAATTAATGTAGGATCAGGAAAGTTTGTAGGATTAGTAATGTTCATAACTGTGTCATCATTTTTATATATTTTATAGATAACAGAAGGAGCTGTAGATATAAGCTCTAAATTAAACTCACGATCGAGCCTCTCCATAATAATTTCCATGTGCAAAAGACCTAAAAAGCCACACCTAAAGCCAAAACCTAAAGCTTGTGAGGTTTCAGGTTCAAATAAAAGCGAAGCATCATTAAGTTGAAGCTTTTCAAGAGCATCTTTTAAATTTTCGTAATCTGCACCATCAACAGTGTACACCCCTGAAAACACCATAGGAACAGCAGGTCTATATCCAGGAAGGGCTTTTTCTGCAGGATTTTGTGCAGATGTTATAGTATCCCCAACTCTTGCATCTTTAATATTTTTAATTGATGCTGTGATATACCCAACTTCCCCTGTTAATAGCGTTTGTTTAGGAGTAAATCCAGGAGAAAAAACTCCCAATTCTGTTACTTCATATACCTTTCCAGTATTCATGAATTTTATCTTATCTCCTGTTTTAACTTCTCCATCTATTAACCTAACATAGCATACAACACCTTTATATGTATCATAATAAGAATCAAATACTAATGCTTTAAGTGGAGCATCTTCATCTCCATTTGGCGCAGGAATGTGTTCTACGATACATTCAAGGACATCTTTTATATTTTCTCCAGTTTTTGCAGAAATAAGAGGGGCATAGCTTGCATCTATTCCTATTATATCTTCAATTTCCCTGATAGATTCTTCTGGCCTTGCGCTTGGAAGGTCTATTTTATTTATTACTGGAACAACTTCCAGGTTATTATCTATTGCTAAATAACAATTTGCAAGGGTTTGCGCTTGTATGCCTTGAGTGGCGTCTACCACAAGAAGAGCTCCTTCACAAGCTGCTAAGCTTCTTGAGACCTCATAATTAAAATCTACATGACCTGGTGTATCTATTAAATTAAAAATATATTCTTCTCCATTTTCGCGTTTATAAACAAGCCTTGCAGCTTGAGCTTTTATGGTAATTCCTCTTTCTCTTTCAAGTTCCATATTATCTAAAATTTGATCTTCCATATCTCTTAATAAAAGAGTACCAGTTGATTCAATTAGCCTATCGGCAAGAGTTGATTTACCATGATCTATATGTGCTACTATAGAAAAATTTCTAATAAAGCTTTGATGTGATGTGGACATAGCAACCTCCAATATGTAAAAGTATTTAATAATTATATCATAAGGGAAAAACATTTTGTAGGGAGAGTTAGATAATTGATAATTTTATTGTTATTTGACTAAAGTTCCCCTATTTTCAATAAATTATAATATGTTATAATTTTATTATAAAACTCTAGGGGAAGTGAATTCTTTGGATACAGTCCAAGGTGAAGTTGTAAATGTAGTATTTAAAAATGAAGATAATGGCTATGCAATTGCAAAGATTAAAAATAAAGATGAAATAATAACAATAACAGGCTGCTTACCGTATGTTGATGAAGGACAGATTATTAAAGCTCAAGGTGAGTGGATAGTTCACAAAACATTTGGAAATCAGCTAAAAATAGAAAAATATGAAGAAATTCTCCCAAGTTCAAAAGAAGCTGTAGAAAAATATTTATCTTCAGGTATAATAACTGGAATAGGTCCTGTTACAGCAAAAAAAATAATAGAAAAATTTGGCGAGAATGCGCTTGAAATCATTGAAAATTCACCTGAGAGGCTTTCTGAAATAGATGGCCTTGGAAAGAAAAGAATTGAAGTGATTAAGGAATCTTTTTTTTCACAAATTCATGTAAGAAATATTATGATATTTCTTCAAACTTATGGTGTTACACCAAATCAATGTTTGAAGATTTATCAATATTATAAGGAAGCTTCAATTGAAACCGTAAAAAATAATCCATATATTTTAACAGAAAATATATCTGGCATTGGATTTAAAACAGCAGATAAAATAGCTAAGAGCTTGGGAATAGATATGAATTCTCCATACAGAATAAAATGTGGTATAAAATACATCATAAATCAATTTACATCTCTTGGAAATACTTATATGCCATATGATTTATTGATAAATAAATGTAAAGAAATTTTACTTGTTTCAACTGAAGGTATTGAAAGAGGAATTTTTGAAGCTGTGCTTGATATGAGCATAAAGATTGAAGAATATGAAGGAATTAAATGTGTTTATACCATTCCTTTTTATTATTGTGAAATTGGTGTGACAAAGAAAATCGTCGAAATGGCAACTAGTATTTTTCCAGACTTAAATATTAATGTTGAAGAAGAAATTAAAAATTTTGAACATGAAAAAAATATTTTATTTTCACAAAGTCAAAGAGATGCCATACTATTAGCGTTTCAAAGCGGTATTGGGATAATAACTGGTGGCCCTGGAACTGGAAAAACTACTATAATTAATTGCATTTTACATGTTTTTGAAAAATACAAATATAAAGTTTTTATGGCTGCGCCTACAGGAAGAGCAGCTAAGAGGATGTCAATAGCAACATCTGGAGAGGCAAAAACTATACATAGAATGCTTGAAATTATAAGGATAGATGATGATATTTCGCTTATAGAAAATAGCGATTATTTATTTGAAGATAGAGAAAAAAAGTTAGAGTGTGATGTATTAATAGTTGATGAAGCGTCTATGATAGATATAGTTCTTATGTACTCTTTGTTAAAGTCTTTAGAGAATATTACAAGGCTTATAATAGTTGGAGATGTGGATCAACTTCCATCAGTAGGACCTGGAAATGTGCTTAGTGACTTAATTGAAAGTAGTTTAGTAAAGGTTGTAAGGCTAAATGAAATTTTCAGGCAGTCAGAGGATAGCTATATTGTAATAAATGCCCATAATATAAATAATGGAATTATGCCAGTGATGAATGAAAAGAAAAGTGATTTTTATTTTATAAATTATACTGATCCTAATTGTTTAACTAATGAAATAGTAAATTTAGTTAGCAATAGGCTTCCTAAATTCAATTCTAATTGGAATATGATGAAGGATATCCAAGTTCTTTCTCCAATGAGAAAGGGTCCTATTGGCACTTGTTCTTTAAATGAGGAATTGCAAAATATTTTAAATCCAAACGATCCTTTAAAAAAAGAAAAGGAATATAGGGATGCTATTTTTAGAGTTGGAGATAAGGTAATGCAAATAAAAAACAATTACATGATTGAATGGGAAAGAATTTCAAATGATGGTGAAAGTGAAAGTACAGGAACAGGGATTTTTAATGGGGATATTGGATATATAGAGGATATTGATGAAGAAGATAAAGCCCTTATTATAATATTTGATGAAGATAAAAGGGTAATTTATGAATTTATGTATTTAGATGAGCTTGAGCTTGCATATGCAATTACAGTTCATAAAAGTCAAGGAAGTGAATTTTCAGTTGTTGTAATACCTATATATATATTTGCTCCTATGCTTATGACGAGAAACTTATTATATACAGCTATAACTAGAGCTAAAGAATTTGTTGTATTAATAGGTACCATAAAGGCACTTTCTTTTATGATAAAAAACACAAGAATTTTTGAAAGATATTCTCTTTTAAAATGGCGTATTAATGAGATTACTAGAGGTGAATAAATTTGAGCAACTATGTAGATGATGTTAAGGAAAAAATAAGTTATTGGTATTTAAGCGATGAAAGATTTCTTAACATACAATCATTGCCATATACTTCCTTAGATATATTTGTTGATTTATTTAAAAGTGAAAATATAAAAATTTTATATATTACAAATGAATTTGGAGAAATATCTATTATAAAAAAATTAGAAAGCATAAATTTTAAAGATTATATATATTTTACAAGAGGATGTGAGGCTAAAAAAATAAATATAGTTAATTTTGAAGATGCTATAAATGTAAATAGATATTTTGATTTAGTTATATATGACGACTTGCATTGTTATCCCACATATGAAAATAACGAAATTTTAAATTTAGTTTTAAAGCTTTGCAATAACAATAAAAGGGCAATTTTTTTATCAGTGGAGTGTATTTTAAGCACAGCATCAAAGATCATATACCCAGTAGGAAAACACCCTTATGCATTTGTAGAGCCTCTTTTTGTGCAAACAAAGGTAAACCTTAGAGAGGATATATGCACATTTGCCTATGATTTTATAAACTGGTCAATAAAGGCTCAAAATAAAGTGATTATATATACACCTGGATATAATAGGATGTATGATGTTTTAAAATATTTAAGAAATTATTATAAAAATACAGATTTATTAATTTTAGATAGCAATTTAAATAATAAAAAAATAAAAGATATAAATGAGTTTAATATGTCAAAAATGGCAATAATTGTAACGAATGATTTTGATGATAAAATTTTTAAATACGAAAATATTAACATCATATTGCTATTTGCAGATTCCAAATTATTAAATTACAAGCAAATCATAAATATGTGTGGAAGAGTAGATGTTAAAAATGAAAATTTTAGATCTGAAATTGTTTTAATAGGAGCTATGCAAAATATTGAGGTGGAAAAATCATTAAAAATAACCAGAGACTTAAACAGAATGGCTTGGGAAAGTGGCTATTTACTATTGCAAGAAAAACTTTAGATGAGATACTAGAAATTATATATGAACCAAGCGATACATGTCCTACTTGTTTTGAACTATTTATGCAAAAAGAATACTTATGTCCAAATTGTATAAATAAAATAAAGTATTGCACAGAATCAAGCTTTGAAATCCATGGAAAAATGCTGCATGTTTACTCGTTATCTTATTTTAGTGGCGTAACGCAAAAGCTAATTATTAATTTAAAATACAAATCTGATTTTGACGCAGGAAGGTTTTTAGCAAGGCTTTTATATGAAAAATATAAAGACCTATTTAAAGAAATAGATTTATTGATTCCAGCCCCATGTTCATATAAATCATTTTCTAGGAGAGGATATAATCAATCCTTTGTAATTTGCAAAGAAATTCAAAAAATATCAAATATAAAAACTTTAGACATTTTAACAAAATCAAATAAGTCACGAGACCAAATTGGACTTTCAAAAGAAGAAAGATGGCAAAATTTAAAAGATTCTATTAATATTAAAGAAAAAAATTTACAGCTTAAATTAAAAAAAGTCATATTAATTGATGATGTTTTTACAACTGGTGCAACTTCATACTATTGTGTGGAAGCTTTAAAAAAAACTGGTATAAAAGATATCACCATATTAACATTAGCAAAAGGATCTATATAAGTTACTTTTTAGAAAATTGCGAATTTATTATACTTGTAAAATAAATTTTAAAAGGTTAGAATATATTTAAACACTAATATCATTAATAATTTAATAATTTAATTTTGAGAGGAGCGAGTTTAATGAAAATCAACATTATAGGTCGTAATATAGAAGTTACAGAAGGGTTAAGAAGCACCATTGAGAAGAAACTTAATAAATTCGACAAGTTTTTTTCACAAGATGTTGATGCTCACGTTACGCTAACTGTTCAAAAGAGCAATCAAATTGTAGAAGTTGTTATTCCATTTAATGGGATAGTCTTAAGGGCAGAAGATTCAACAAATGATATGTATAAGACAATTGATCAAGTTGTAGACAAATTGGAAAGGCAAGTTAGAAAGCAAAAAACAAAACTGGAAAGAAGGCATCAAGGAGAAGGATTAAAATTTCAATTTTTAGAAAGCAATACAAATTCATACTTAAATGAAGATGAGCTTGAAAATAAAATCGTAAAGTCGAAAAGATTTCCTATTAAACCTATGAGTGCTGAGGAAGCAATTCTTCAAATGGAATTAGTTGGTCATAATTTTTTCGTATATATAGATGATAGATCTGAGGACGTAAATGTAGTATATAAAAGAAGAGATGGAAATTATGGTTTAATTGAACCAGAATATGATTAATAAAAAAGTCACCAATTGGTGACTTTTAATTTTAAAGGGATGGTTTTAAATGGAAAACTATATTGAGAAAGTTAATGAAAAAGTTAATCTTGACGAGGGTAAAGGTTTTATAGAGTCACTGCTTCTAGAAGTGTATATCAGTGAGCGCACATCAAATAAAAATATTTCTGAAAAAGTAAAGTTACCTATTCCTGTAGTAACAGCTATTAAAAAGGAATTTATAAAATTAAACATTGTAATTCAAGAAAATGGAATTAAACTAACGCAATTGGGTAAAAAATATGTTGAACAAGAGCTGAAATATGAGGGAATAGATAAAAACCTCTACAAAGGGTTGATAAACAATAATATACCTGATGATTTAATTGCAAATGTTGGTAAAATTTTAGATAATAGACCGCCTGTTGATTTAACAATAGATCAAACTCATTGTACGAAGGAAACTAGTTTAAAAAGAGCCCTATACTCCTTAAAAAATAATTCTTTAATAGGCAAAAAAATCATCTGCATTGGAGATGACGATCTAGTAAGTATTTCTCTAGCTATTCTTATTAAGAAATTGTTTGAAAAAAGCGAAAATAAAGCTTATATACAAGTTGTTGATATAGATAATAGGTATTTAAATTACATAACTGAAGTTTCAAACAAATTAAATTTAAATATTAATTGCGAAAATATAGATTTAAGATCCCCTATGAAAAATGAACTTTCAAATAAATTTGATTGTTTTTTTACTGATCCTCCATATACACTAAATGGTTTAGAATTATTTATTAAAAGAGGGATAGAGGCTTTAAAAAAAGAAAAGGGACTTTCAATTTTTCTTTCATATGGCCACAAATCTCCTGATTTTACACTTGATATGATGAGGTTATTTACTAATTTGAATATTGTACCTGTGGAGATAATAAAAGGATTTAATAAATATGAAGGAGCTGGTATTATAGGTGGTGAAGGCCAGTTTATTCATTTAAATACTACAAGCTTTACTAGCTTTGTTAAAGAAGATGTTTTTACGGGAAATATATACACAGGAGAAATAAAAAATAAACCTAAAATATATATTTGTAAAACTTGTGGTGAAAAATACGAAATAGGGTACAAAAAAGAAATTAAAACCATTGAGGAATTAAAGACAGCCGGGTGCAGCAAATGTGCTTCAACTACCTTTGATGTTCAAATTAACCATATATAAATAAAGACCAATGAATTATAGGTGTAATTTATTGGTCTTTATTTATATCAAATAAATTATAGTAATCATATTATAAGGTGGGGAGGATTGCTATGATGAGATATTTAATGATATGCAGTGAAACCGAAAATCAAATAACTTTCTTGGGTCTAAGAGATTATAAAACTTATGGTAAATTTAATCTAACTGGATTTGGTCCAACAAAAGCTTTGAAATGGAAAAATAGCATTGTTGCTATTTCAAAGCAAAATGGAGAAATATCTTTTGTAAATAGGCAAGCTGAAAAGCATAAGACATATTATATTGGCCCATATCTCACTGATTTTGTCATTGTTGATTCAAGCTCCATTATATTAAGTGGCGATTCTAATAAAATTGTATTTTTTGACAACAATCAAAGGGAAATACAATATATGATGGAAACTGCAGGCCTTCCACTTAATATAGATTATTTAGAGGATAATATATTGATTACAAATTATGGGAGCAATGAGATAGAGGTATTTTCTTTAAATAAAAGAGAAAAGAAATTATCCATTAAAAGCGAAAAACACCCTTTTAAAAGCGTTTTTATAGAAGATGGAAAGTATATCATGTCTATTGAAGGATTTGAAGAGTTTGAACAAGGGACAATATATGTTTATGATTCAAAAAGTGGTAAAAAACTCGAAAATTATAAAACATGTAATGCCCCAGTGGACTTTCTTTACATGAATGGCTTCTGCTATGTATGCGATTATTTTTCAGATTCATTATGGGAGATAAATTTAACAAACAAAAGTAATAGAAAAATATTAATAAGTAACTGTACTCCTAATAGTATTACAAGCTTTGAAGGAAAGCTTTTAATATGTTCTGAAAAAAATAATAAGATCATTGAAATAGATGGTGATGAAATTAAAAAAATAAATATACCATCTCCTAGAAGAATAGATTTTTATTAAATTGATTGTGAATTTCCATGATCAATTTTTTTTTCAATATAATTTTTTATATTTGTAATTTTATCTAAATCAAGTCTGTTTAAAAATAGTTGTAATACTTGCGACCCAGCATTAGTTATGCTAATATATGGATTATTATTTATGTTTAAAAATAAAATATATTTATCTCTTTCAAGTTCCTTTAAATATTTTGCAAGAGTAAAGTACGAAATTATATCATTTGCAATTACTATATCACTAACTTCTATGTTAGATACTGGTTTTTCATATATGCTTAAAATATATAGAATAAAAAGCTTGTTTTCTGCAAGCTTATTATCGATAATCATAGGACACCTCACAATTGAATTTGTAGCAATAATATGATATATTAATTATATCATAAAACAAAAATTTATTCTAATTTTTTAAAAAATGCAAATTTATACCAATTAAGTAAATGTTATAATTTATATTGAAAAAAATTCTAAAAAAATATATAATAAATATACCTTAGAATAAATTTTTTATAAATGCTAAAAATATCATAAAATAATTTGTGAGGTTGTTTTATGATAAAAAGTTTATTTATTTTGGGTAGTGAATTGTTTAAAGAGAAAGTTTTATACTTTGTAGATATCTTAGGACTTAAATTTAATATTTTAGATATAGAAAACTTTAAATCTGTGTCATATATAGATTATTGTATAATTGATTTAGACTATATAAATGCAAATATTTCAAGCATTACTTGTAATTATTGTTTTGTCAATAACGATTTAAACATAGATATGTCAATTATTAAAGGTAATCAAACTATTTACGGATTTGGAATTAATAACAATATTACATATACAAGTATAGATAAAGATAGTAATACGTTTTTATACTGCTTGCAAGGATTTTTTCCTACTTTAAAGGAAGAACTTTATAATCTAGAAATACCTATTCAGTGTAAATTAGATGATTTATTGGACTTAAATGCATCGATGTTGGGGATTACATTAGGAATTTTAGAAGGTATAGATTATTTATCCATACAAGAAAAATATAAAAATGTAATATTTTTATAAAAAACATAATAATATATTTTGAGAATAGTTTTTATAGCACTAAGGGAGAGAGGGGTTACTATGGACAATTTTATGCTAAACAACAAGATTTATCTTGAAGGAAAGGTTAATTCTGAACTTACTTTAAGTCACGAGATGTATGGTGAGGGCTTTTATATATTTGAGATGGAAGTTCCCAGATTAAGTGATGCAAAAGATATTTTGTTTATTACAGTGTCAGAAAGGCTACTTAATAATTTAGAACTAAAAATTGGTACAGAAGTTGTGGTTGAGGGACAGCTTAGATCATATAATAAATTTGTTGAAGGGTCTAATCGATTAATACTAACTGTATTTGCAAGAAATATCAATTACTGTACAGAAAGAAGTAAAAATCCAAACCAAATTTTTTTAGATGGATATATATGCAAAGAACCTATTTACAGGCAAACTCCATTTGGCAGAGAAATTGCGGACATGCTTGTTGCAGTAAACAGATCATATAATAAATCGGACTACATACCAACGATTGCATGGGGAAGAAATTCTAGATTTTGTCAAACGCTAAAAATTGGCGATAATATTAGAGTTTGGGGAAGACTTCAAAGCAGAGAGTATCAAAAAAAGGTTTCTGAAAGCGAATTCATCAATAAAGTAGCATATGAAGTTTCTATTTCAAAAATGGAAAAAGCAAATAAAGAAAATTCACAAGATGTAGAGACATCAGAAATTTCGGCACTGGAAATTGAAACAGAAGAAGGCGCAGGAATATATTAGATTTATTTCACGCACAAGGAAAGCTTGTGCGTGTTTTTTATATTTTTATTTACCTGTAAATAAAAATAATCTATAATTGATATATATTTTTATGGAGGGTTGTTATGCCTTTAACTTTTAAAATTAAATCAGGTAAAATTATAAGAAATAAGGATATTATTGACAATTTAAGCTTAAATGTAAAAATAGCTAATTTAAAGGATAAATCTCAAAGAGATCAATTAGGAGAGGGTTATGAGTATATTTATTATATCCAGAATGTGTCAACAAAAGGTGTGCTCATATCTTATGATTTAGGGATTTATGAGGTGGAGGTAAATGCTCTTTCTTGTGAAGAGGATTATGAACTTGCATTTAAAATTGTTAGTATATTGTACAATATACTAATGCAACCTATTTATATAAATATGAATAAAAAACCTTTAAATTTAGAAGAATTACAAAATATATATACAAAGATATTCATATTTTCTAAAATTGAGGATTCAATAAATTCCATTGAGAAGATTTTAAAAGAAAATGAATATATTTATATTTATGGCTGTTTAAAGGAAGTATATATATGCAAAAGCTTATATAAAAATTTAAAAATAAATAGTAAAAACTTTAGAGAGTTAAAGGATAACCTTTTTAACCTTATAAGGCGTGTTCAATACATCGAAAATAATTACTTTGAACCAAGTACATATGTTATAGAGGATGAAGAACCTTGGACTTATATTTCTGTAACATTTGGAATAGATTATTTTTTACCTAAAGTTGATAAATTAATAATATTTTTTTCTGAATGTGAAGATTATTTAGTGGATTATGAAAGTTTAAATAAAGTAGTATTTGAAAAGCTCAAGTTAATTGATGGAGCTCAATATACTTTAGATGCTTTAACAGAAAAAGAACTGAGGCAATTGCTTTATGAATTAAAAAATTGTTAAACTTAGGAGGTACAAATGTACGAATTAATTCAAGTTGGCAAATCAACATATTACATCAAATCACCTACAAATATAGGAATATATAAAATAAATGATACAGATGTTTATTTAATTGATAGCGGTAACAATAAAGAAGTGGGCAGAAAAATACTAAAAATAATAAGAGATAACAATTGGAATGTATTAGGTATTATAAACACACATGCACATTCAGATCACGTAAGCGGTAATTCATTTATACAATCGAGAACTTCTTGTAAAATAATATCTCACCATGTAGAAAACTTATTTATAAAAAATCCAATTTTAGAATTATCATATTTTTATGGAGGATATCCCATAAAAGATTTAAAAAATAGATTTTTATTTGCTGAAAAATCAGATCCAACAGGAACAATAGAAAATTCACTTCCTGAGGGGCTTTGCGCCATTGATGTTAAAGGGCATTCTTTTCAAATGATAGGAATAAAGACTTCAGATGATGTTTATTTTTTAGGAGATAGCTTATTTTCAAATGAATTAATACAAAAGCATCCAATTATCTTAATTTACAATTTAAGGGATTATTTAGAAACTTTAGATAGAATAGAAAATTTTAAAGGCTCTTTGTTTATACCTTCTCACTGCGAAGCTTTAAATGATATTGCTGAAACTGTGAAATTAAATCGCAATAAAGCATATGAGATAATGGATTTTATATTAACTGAAACTAAATTAGATTCTACTTTAGAAGAATTAGTTAAAAAAATTCTTGATCATTATGAACAAAATGTGGATCTAAATTCTTATGTTTTGACATTAAGCACTGTAAAAGCATATTTAACTTACTTATATGAAGAAAATAAGATTAAGTTTAATTTAAAAAATAATGCTCTTTATTGGAATTCAAATTTTTAAAAAATATTGACAATTTATTTATTAGCAATTATAATAGTTTTTAATTATTATAGATAAAACTGAATATAAGCCTTATCAAGAGTGGTGGAGGGACTGGCCCAATGATACCCGGCAACCAGTAATGTTTATTACCAGGTGCCAAATCCAGCAGTGAAAACTGAGAGATAAGATGAAATTATTTTTTAAACTCAGAGTTTCATTTGAGTTTTTTATTTTTTTGTAAAGAGGGTGCGGCGTTTTGATAACTATAAAAAACCTAAATAAAAAGTATGGATCTATGGAAGTTTTAAAAGATATTAATCTTGAAATAAATAAAGGTGAAATATTTGGAATAATTGGACATAGCGGAGCTGGAAAATCTACTTTAGTTAGATGCATTAATGGACTTGAAGGTTATGATAAAGGTTCTCTAATTGTCATGGATAATGAAATTAAAAATTTATCAAAAGAGGATATAAGAAATTTTAGAAAAAAAATATCTATGATCTTTCAAAATTTTAACTTAATGAACAGGAGAAATGTATTTGAAAATATTGCATTTCCAATGGAAATTTGGGGATATAGCAAAGATGAAATTGAAAAAAGAGTAGATGAACTACTTCAAATTACAAATTTAAAAGATAAAAAATTTGAAAAAATAAGAAATTTAAGCGGTGGGCAAAAGCAAAGAGTTGGTATAGCAAGGGCACTTGCTTTAAAACCTGAAATACTTTTATGCGATGAAGCAACATCGGCCCTTGACCCCAAAACCACTAGAGATATTTTAAAATTAATTGTAGATATAAATTTAAAGTTAAACATTACCATTGTGGTTATAACCCATGAAATGGATGTGGTAAAACAAATTTGTACAAGGATAGCGATATTAGAAGATGGTGAGGTGAAAGAAACTGGGCTTTGTGAAGATTTATTTTTAAGAGAGAGCAAAGCTTTAAAGGACCTTATAGGAGAAGAATATATATTGCCTGAAACTGGATATAATATAAAGCTTTTGTTTAAAAAAGAGCAAAGTCAAATGCCGATTATTACCAAAATGGCAAAAGATTTAAACATGGACTTTTCAATTGTATGGGGAAGGCTTGAGAGCTTTAAGGAAGAAGTTCTGGGATCTTTAATAATAAATGTAGATGAAGCTTATAAAGATGCTATAAAAAATTATTTGAATAAAATACCTATGTATTGGGAGGAGATATAATGACTTTAGAATTTATTATTGCTTTTGGAGAAACTTTATACATGGTGTTTTTTTCTGGGTTATTCTCATGCATACTTGGATTTTTATTAAGTATTATATTAATTTTTACTAGAAAAGATGGCTTGAAGCCCAATGAAACTGTTTATAAAGTGCTTGATTTAATCATAAATATATTTAGGAGTTTCCCTTTTATAATTTTAATTATTGCAATTATACCACTTACAAGATTAATTGTGGGAAAATCTATTGGAAGCACTGCAGCAATTATACCTCTTACAATTGCAGCAATACCTTTTGTTGCACGTTTAAATGAAGGATCATTTTTAGAAATTGATAAAGGAATAATTGAAGCGGCTAAATCCTTTGGAGCAACTGATATGCAAATAGTATTTAAAGTCATGGTAAAGGAAGCTGTTCCATCATTACTTTTAAATATTACTATGCTTATAATTAACCTTATTGGCTATTCTGCTATGGCTGGAGTAGTTGGTGGAGGGGGTCTTGGAAATTTAGCTTATAGCTACGGATATATGCGCTTTCAAACAGGAGTTATGATTATAGCTGTAATACTTTTGGTAATTATTGTACAGGCTATACAAAGTCTAGGCAATTTATTATATAAAAAATTCAAATAGGAGTGGTTAATATGAAAAAAATCATTGTAGGTTTATTATGCAGTCTGCTGCTTATTACTAGTTTAGGAGGATGTTCATCTACTAGTGCAAAAGATCCAGCTCAAGATAAAAAGAATATAGTAGTAGGTGTTACGCCTTTTCCACATAAGGATATAATGAATGTAGCAAAAGGTATTTTAGAAAAGGAGGGTTACACGCTAGAAATAAAAGAATTTAACGACTATGTTCAACCTAATGTAGCTCTTGAAGATGGAAGCCTTGATGCAAATTTCTTTCAACATGTTCCATATCTAGAAAATACAAATAAAGAAAAGGGTTTTCACTTAGCTTGGACAGTAAAAGTGCACATAGAACCATTAGGACTTTATTCATCAAAGGTAAAATCTATAAATGATATAGCTGATGGAGCTGAAATTGCAATTCCAAATGATGCTACAAATGAAGCAAGAGCTCTTAGACTTCTTGAAAAAAATGGTTTAATAAAAGCTAAAGAAGGAGATCTTATTACAGTTAGAGATATAACTGAAAATAAAAAGAATTTAAAATTTGATGAAATAGATGCAGCACAGCTTCCAAGAGTGCTTGGTGATGTAAGTGCAGCTATCATAAATACAAATTTTGCAGCAGAAGCAAATTTAAATCCTTCAAAAGACGCTTTGATTATTGAAGATAAGGATTCACCTTATGCAAATGTTCTTACTGTAAAGGAAGAAAATAAGGATAAACCATATATAAAAGCATTAGGCAATGCTTTAAACTCGCCAGAAGTTAAAAAATATATTGAAGATAATTTAATAGATAAGGGAATTGTACCTGCATTTTAAAAGGACTGCTTTCGCAGCCTTTTTTTTATGGCTATTTTAATTTGTATGTATATAAATTAATTATTTACAAAAAATACCTTAGAATACAAATTATAGGAAGGAGATGATGATATGGTTTTTTATAAGAAATTTAGCATGTATGTTTTAATATTTATTTTAATAACTATCTGCAGTTTAAAGCCCATTAAAGCTATAAATAATTATGAATCTTTAGGTGGAAAAATAATTGGTATAGTTAGGGATTTAATTACAGATGCTCCAATAGAAGGTGCAAGTGTAAATATTAAAAACTATAAAAACAATAGGGTAATCTTTACAGATATTGATGGAAAATTTAGTTTGGATAAAATTATTCCTGGTATTTATGAGATTTCTATAGTTGCAGAAGATTATGATATTGCAAAATGTCCTAATGTAAAAGTAGAAAGTGGAGCTGTTACTATAAATGAAATTTTCATGGCTAAAAAAAGAGGGGATATAGAAGGCTATATTAAAACAAGAAATAATAAGCCTATTGAAAATGCATTAGTAAACATTACAAATGGAAAAAGTACTTTTTTTCAAACAACTGATTTTTCAGGAATGTATATTATTAATGATATACACATTGGAAATTACGGAATAACAGTTTCCTTAGATGGATATGAAGTAAAAGGTCCAGAATCTGTTTATATTTCAGCAGGAACTACAACAAGGGATTTTACTTTAAACAAGTTAAGGGGGGAGGTATATGGCAGAGCTATAAATAGCAAGGATATGAGAGGTATTCAAGGAGTTTTTATAACTATTTCTGATGGAGAAAATAGTTATGAAGCTATAACAGATTCTAATGGGGATTTTACTATTACAGATATCTATTATGGAGATTATGAAATTAATGCTACTTTAGATGGATATGAGGAAAAATCCTTTAAAAACATACTCATAAGAGGAGGAAATATAGTAAATTACGATATAATATTTTAATGAAATGGAGATATCACGATTATGCGCACAAATAAGATAAAATTATCTACAAATATACTCTTAATTTTTATATTTATTTTAATGATATGCCAAACCAGTTACACTAATGCATTACCTTCTACAGGAGAATTAAATGGAGTAATTACAGATTTAAGGTCATCTGGATCAATTAAAAATGCTAAGGTAACCATATCTATGGGATCAAATAGTAAATCAGTTAATACTGACCAAAATGGAAAATATGAATTTAAAAACATTGTAAGTGGTGAATATTTAGTTACTGTAGATGCCTTTAGCTACAATATTGCAACTCAAAATGTTACTGTAAGTTCTGGAATAAGGACTATAAATGACTTTGCTTTAACTAAAAAGAAAGTAAGCTTAAGTGGTCGTGTTATAGATGCTAATACTAATAAACCGGTGGAAAATGTATTTATAACAGCATCTGATGGGCAAAGAGATTATTCTCAGACTACAGATTCAAATGGTAACTACATAATAAAAGATTTATTAATAGAGTATTATGATGTAACAGCTTCAATTGATAATTACAATGTTTTGAAATTAGAAAAAGTTTTAATAGAAGATGATCCTACAGTTAAAGATTTTTCAATTTCAAGGCAAAAGGGAGATATAACAGGAAAAGTTATAAATAGCATAGATAAAAAGCCACTTACTTCAGTAAGCATCCTTTTAAGCGACGGAGTAAATAAATATGAAGCTACAACAGATTCAAATGGCATTTTTACTATTAATAATGTGAATTCTGGATACTATAATATGGTTGCAAGTTTAAATGGATATAAGGAAAAACAATTTACAAATATATTAGTACAAGGTTCAAATATGGTAAGTCAAGATTTTGAACTTAATAAAGAAGCTTTAAATTTAAGCGGTATAGTAAAGGGTATAAACAATAATCCTATTTCTGGGGTTAGTATTTTTTTAACTAATGGAACTACTAACTATTCATCAATTACTGATGGCAGTGGAATGTATTTTTTTTCAAATTTAAGTGCTGGTATATATACATTAACTGCAAGTTTAGAAAATTACAATATGAAGTCAATTAACATAAATGTTGCAGGTTCAGGCTCTAATGTTCAAGATATAACAATATCAAAACTTAATGGTAAAATAGCAGGAAGCGTAATTGATTCTTCAAATGGAAATTTTGTTGAAGGAGCAAAAATAACTGCTACAGATGGTGTAAATACATATGTTGAGTATTCAGATGTTAATGGTAAATATCAATTTAATAATATGGCATTGAGCAAGTATAAATTGACTATTGAATATAGAAATTATGATGTGAAAACTATTAATGATGTTGTTGTAACTGATTTTGATACTAAGGTTCAAGATGTTCAAATTACAAATTCAAATGGAATATTGAAAGGAAATGTAAAAAATTCATTATCAGGAAGGGATATTGAGAATGCTAAAATTGAAATAATTAACGATGTTCAGCATTATACAGCGTATACAAATTCAAATGGTGATTATGTAGTTGATAATGTTAAAGAAGGGAAATATGAAATAATTGCATCTAAACCAAATTATACTCAAAGTGAAACATATGATGTAAATATCAAAAAAGGAAATATTGTTACTGAGGATTTTTCCATAAAGGGCATTTCAGGAAGCATGTATGGAACAGTGACTGATCAATACACTAAAGATCCTATTGCATATGCATATATTAAAATTACAAATGATGATAATACTATTACTGCTATTGCTGATGTAAGTGGAAATTATGTTAAGGATTATATACCTCAAGGAAATTACACTGTAATAGCAAGTGCTGATGGTTACAATGAATATTCTATAGGCAATATAGAAGTATTAAAAGAAAAAAGCACTAAAGTAGATATTAGCCTATTTAAAGATCCAGGAACTATTATTGATGAGGAACCTCCTCCTTTAAGTAGAACTTTAAGAGGAACAAAAGCACCTATAATTACTGCTGAAACACCTACAATTGATAACTCAAATGTTTCTCAACCTATTGTTGAATTAGTAGATCCTAATGCAAATTTAATAAGTGGTACTGGAATTGCTGGGGATAAAATAAATGTATTGCTTCCTGATGGAACTAATTTGACAACTGAGGTTTTAAATGATGGAACATGGCAGATAAATAATCTACCTACTTTAAATGTTGGAGATAAATTAATAGTCAATGAAATGGATCCAGTTACTTTAGATGTTAGTGCAAATGTTAATGTGGAAATTGTTGATCTTAAGCTTCCAAGCACAGGAGAATATATAGGTTTTTATTATTGGATAAATTTTTCAATTACATTTTTTGTGCTATTATCGCTTCTTTGCTTAATGTCCATATCAATAAAAAGACCCAAATAGTAAAAAGGTGTAGCTCAATGCTGCACCTAATTTGTTTAACATAAGCTCTTTAGGTTAAATTAGTTTACTTAATGTATGCAATATTATATAATTATTAAAAAAGGGGAGGTGGCTTTGTGGAGGAGAAGATTTTAATAATTTTAGAGAACATGCAAAAAGACATTTGCAATATAAAGGAAGATATTAGCAGTTTAACAGTAGACATGAGTGGTGTAAAGGAAGATATTAGCGGTTTAAAAGTAGACATGAGTGGTGTAAAGGAAGATATCAGCGGTTTAAAAGAGGACATAAAGAGATTAGATGATAAAACAGATGCTTTAAAGGAGGACATAAAGAGATTAGACGATAAAACAGATGCTTTTAATTTAAAAATGGATAAATCATCAAAAGAAATTTCAGATGAAATAAGAAAAGTATGTGAATATTTAGACGATGAATTTAAAAATAGCATAAATGACTTAAAAAAAGGGTTGGAAAAAAATATGGATTTTTTAGAAACTGCTACAGTTAAAAATTTAAGCGATATAATCATGTTAAAAAAAGTAAGATAGGTTTATTTTGATTTTAAAAATGCGGCATTGTCGCTTTTTTTTATTTTAAATCCATTTTATAAAAAAAGGCAGGTAAGTTTTATACCTGCTTTCTATGAATGTCATATTATCTCATTATTCTTCCAATAACAGCTCGTGCAGGTTTAAACCAAAATGGTTCCATTCGTTTTTGAGTGATTTTTAACGAGTCAATAATTTTAATGTGCTGGGGGCAATTTTTTTCACATTTTCCACATGCTATACAATTATTTGGAGCGTTATTTTTTTTAGGGTTAAATCCTCCAATGGAATTTATATATTGTTGAACAGCTGTAAACATTCCAACAGTATAGGACATGTTATAAGCTGAAAAACATCCAGGTATGTTCACACCTTTAGGGCAAGGTGTACAATAATTACATCCAGTACAAGGAATTTTATAGCTTTCTTTAAAGGCTGCATAAGCTTTATCTATTGTTTCTAATTCATCTTTTGTCATTTTTACATTAGAATTTTTAGAGAGCATAACATTTTCATTAATCTGAGCAATATCGTTCATGCCAGAAAGCACCACAGTAACTTCTTTTTGATTCCAAAGCCATTTTAGGGCCCATGCTGCTGGTGTAAGATTTGGATTTTTTTCTTTAAATACATTTATAGATTTTTTAGGTAAACCATTTGCAAGCCTTCCCCCTAGAAGAGGTTCCATAACTATAACAGGCAATCCCTTTCCTGATGCTTTTTTAAGCCCTGCTTCTCCAGCTTGATAATTTGCATTTACATAATTATATTGTATTTGACAAAAATCCCAATTAAAGCAATCTATTAAATTCATAAACTCCTTTTGGATTCCATGAAAAGAAAAGCCTATTTGTCTTATTTCTTTAGATGATTTTTTTTCACTTATCCAGCGCTCTATTCCTAAATTGCAAAGCTTTTTCCAAGTTTCCATGTCTGAAAGATTGTGCATTAGATAATAATCTATATGGTCCGTATGCAGGTTTTTAGTTTGAGTATAAAATAATTTATCAAAATCCTCATAGCTTGTGCATTTCATAAGAGGAAGTTTAGTAGCTACAAATATTTTATCTCTTAAATTATTGTTATTTATAATATTTCCTAAAACTTCTTCACTGCCAGCGTAAATATAAGCTGTGTCAAAATAGTTAATGCCTTCTTCAACGGCTTTTAATACAAGGTTTTCCGATTTTTTATAATCGATTTGAGCAAGATTTCTTGGAAAGCGCATGCATCCAAAGCCAAGACATGATAGTTTGTTGCCAGATTTAGGGTCAATTCTATATTCCATGTTAATCCTCCTCTATAAATATAATTAATATTATATTATTTTTAAGTGTTAATTAAAACTAAAAATACAATAAAGGTTATGGAATATTAAAATAATCCATAACCTTTATTTTTAAGTTTCTATAAATTTTTGTGTTAAAACATTAAATATTCCTTTATCTGTGATTTTAACATCTGGTATAACAGGAAGAGCTAAAAATGAGAGGAGCATATAGGGATTAATATTTTCATCAATGCCAACTTCCTTTAGCATATTGTGCAGTATATCCAAATTATATTGAATTTCATTGCTAGTTGCACTTGTAAGGATACCTGATATTTCAAGAGGAAATACAAAGGGTTTTCCATCCTTTACAAAGGCTAGTCCACCACCACTTTTCTTAAGTTCATTTATTGAAATAAGCATGTCTTCATCATTATCGCCTAATACAATTAAATTGTGAGAGTCATGAGCTACTGTTGATGCTATGGCACAGGACTTTAAATTTAATCCAGATAAAATTCCAAGGGTAATATTTCCATTTTTGCCATATCGTTCAATGACTGCAATTTTTAAAAACTTGCCACTTGGAATAAATGATCCATTATTTGTAGGGACCTTTTCTTTGGATAATTTTGTTATAAGCTCTCCAGCAGTTATGTTTATTACGTTTGCATGTTCATTTTTTATGTTTATTTTAAGATCATCTTTAGAAATATCCTTGATTTTAATGGTATTTAAAAGTTCATCAGGGATATTTATTTTAGGATTATCGATGTTATCACAGTATAATATACTATTTTCTGAAATTATCTTCCCATCTTTGATGGTTTTAATGACTTTAAAATCGTTTAAATCGGAGATAAAAACAATATCAGCCTTATATCCTGGTGCAATGGCACCAATTCTTTTTAGTCCATACAAAGATGCAGGGTAAATTGTAGCCATTGAAATTGCTTCTATTGGGTCAAGGCCTAATTTTACAGCCATCCTAATATTGTGTACAATGTGCCCTTCATTTTTTATATCATCTAAATGTTTATCATCAGTACAAAAACAGCACATATATGTTGGAAGTTTATATTTTAATATAGTATTTATTATTGTATTTAAATTCTTAGCTGCACTACCTTCTCTTATTAAAATATGCATGCCAAGCCTCATTTTTTCAATAACCTCTTCTTCAAGATAACATTCATGATCTGTGCTTATTCCGCAATCGCAATAGGCATTTAAATTTTTTGATGAGAGACCAGGTGAATGTCCATCTAAAATTTTTTCATTGTATAAGTTAATTTTTTTAAGTATGTCATCATCTTCATCTAAAATATCTTCATAGCTCATAACTTCGCCAAGGCCAATAATCCTTTTATGAGCAAAAAGCTTGTTCATTTCATTTACGTCTAAAGTAAAACCATTAGTTTCAAATGTAGTTGAGGGAACGCAAGATGGCATCATGAAAAAAACATTTAATGGAATATTTTCACTTGCGTTAAGCATGAAATTAAATCCATTTAATCCAGAAGTGTTTGCAATTTCATGTGGGTCTGCTATAACAGTAGTGGTACCATGAGGTAGCACTGCTTTTGCAAATTCTAATGGAAGAGCCATGGAAGATTCAAAATGCATATGTGCATCAATTAGCCCTGGACATACTATTGAATCTTTTGCGTAAATTTCGTTTTGTGAAGAATAGTTGCCAATACCTGCAATATATCCCGAATGAATTGCTATATCAGCTTCTACTATTTCTTTAGTAAATACATTTATTATTTTAGCATTTTTAATTACCATTTCAGCTTCACGTTGTCCTTTTGCAACAGAAATTAATTTTTTTAAAACTGAAACTTCCAAACTAAATCATCCTTTCTGATTATAAAGTCCTCTTAAATATGTAATAAAAAGTATAACATAAATAAAAATAATAGACCACTACATTTGCAATTAATGCTAAAATAGTACTCTATTATATTATTAAGCTCTATATTTTTTCTTCCATTCATTAAAATCCCATTTATTAAGAAAATTTTCTCCTGCTTCAAACCCATTATTAAAAAGAGCGTATTCTTCATCTTCTGTTATATCAAAATATGTGGAATAAATAAATTTACATTTGTTGTCTAAGCAAATCTCTGTTGGAATGTTAATAGTACGCTGAAAGTCACCTTTAGATTTTGATATGTGTAGATTATCGTGGGCTTCTAAAAGAGTTGATGCTACACTTCTAGTATAATCTATGAAATTTTTAATAAGGTCCTTACTATCTAATGGTTTACTATTGATAAATTTAAAACCAAAGGTAGGCCAGGGAGGATTTGAAGTACCATCATCTAAAAGCCAAATAGGATAATTACTTAAAAGCCCTCCATCTACAATTAAATGCTTTTTACCATTAATGTCATTAAGGTAAGTAGGCTCAAAAAAAACTGGAATGCTGATGCTCATTCTAACCGCCTTACTTATGGGAAATTCATCAGGGTCTATGCCGAAATTTTCCAGATCCCTAGGTAATATGAGCATTTTTTTGTCTGTGAGATCTGAGGCTATAGCTTGAAATTTATATTTATATTTAACATCATCATATTCTGTTCTAATGTGTTTAAATAATGTTTTTCCCTTTTTTAAAAGGAGGGATTGAATCCAACTTTCAAATAAATCTGGATTGTAAATACCATAATGTCTAATGATGTTGATAATTTTGCCAATATAAAATTTATTAAAAAAAGTATCTTGTTTTAACAATTTATAATCAAAATTGTCCATTTCTTTTTTAAGCTCTTTAGCTCCATAGCCTGCTGCTATTAGTGAAGCTACTATAGCCCCCGCTGAAGTACCAACGATATTTTCAAATTCATAACCTGCATTTTCTATAGCTGTCATTGCTCCAATGAACCCTATGCCCTTAACACCCCCACCTTCAAAAACTCCATCACATTTTAAATTCATAATTGTCCTTATAAAATTATTATATATTATTATAAGTTAAAAAAAAAAAATGGTTACAACTAAAAATTATAGTAAATTATAAAATAAAACATTCATAAAATTAAAATTATAAAATATATATGTAGTAATAATATTAGGAGCAATAAATGAGCAATAATAGTCTTTTAAATCTTAAAAATAATATGGCTAAAATGGGCATTAATCTTGAAGTTTCCGAAGGTGAAAATGTATTTCCAACTGCTAGAGTTAAAAATGATCCCATAAATCAAAAAACTGAAGAAATAAAGCTTCCTCCTGTTT
>JAVBPD010000148.1:0-10760 GCA_031549885.1 Clostridiaceae bacterium | reverse complement strand
TTTCAATAATCAACACATCCTTTCACTATAATAATTATAATATAATTATTAGTGAAAACCAATAATAATTTATAAAATAATAAAGAATGCTATGTCGCCTAAAGGCGAGTGGCAATTCCTCTCGCCACTTATAGAAGATGGGAGTATCCTTGCCACATTTTTGATGAATTTCTTGTGATTTTTTCTTTATTACAAACTATACTTAAATCAGGCTTATATGCATTTTTTTCACTTAACTTAATATCAAAATTTTATGAAAATAAAAAACATTCTTTGTCTTTTAAATAGTTTCCAAATTCTCTTCCTAAATTCATTACAATTCTTTCATGAACTGCTGATGCACCAGCCATTAAATATAAATTTCCTTCAA
This sequence comes from Clostridiaceae bacterium, assembly GCA_031549885.1. Lineage (GTDB taxonomy): Bacteria > Bacillota > Clostridia > Clostridiales > Clostridiaceae > WQUF01. The sequence continues at coordinate 10,390 of JAVBPD010000148.1, read as the reverse complement.
TAAGCTCATATTTAATGATTTTCAATGTATTCTAAAGCTTTGTTATGAAATTCAATAGCCATGTCATGATTTCCTTTATACTCATATACTTTTGCTAAATTATTATAAATAATAGCAATGGAAGGATTTTTTAATCCTAGAACATTTTCATATATTTTTAAAGCCTTATTATAAAAATTAACAGCCATATCGTAGTTTCCTTCATCTTTATATATCCCCGCTAAGTTATTATAAATAATAGCAGTAGAGGGATGTTCTAAACCTAAGGTTTTTTCTCTAATAATTAGAGCTTTCTTATAAAACTTAAGTGCATTTTCAAAATCTTCTTTGCCTTGATACACTAATCCTAAATTGTTATAACAAATTGCAATCAAAGGGTGATCAAAACCTAATAACTTTTCTTTAATCTTTAAAGATTTATAATAAAATTCAAGCGCCAAGCAATAGTCTCCTTCATCTTTATATACTCTTGCTAAATTATCATAAAGAGAGGCAGTATGAAGATGTTCTTTACCTAGAGTTTTTTCACATATAACTAAAGCCTTATTAAAAAGATCAAGTGCTTCATCATAGCATCCCTTAAATCGATACACTTCTGCAAGGCTTATATAAGTATCGACAACATTAGGATGTTCTTCTCCTAATACAACAATATAAATATTTAAAGAAAATCTATACCACTGTATAGCCTTTTCATATTCATTTTTATATTTAAATAAATCTCCAATATTTTTAAAAGAATTTGCAATGGATATATTTTTCGCATCAGGCTGCTTTGGATCATATAAAAAATAAGCATTTTCTTCATTCTCAATAAAATCATTATAATTTTCTAAAAGATCATCTATGAGTTTAGGATCTATGAAACTTGATTCATCATAATTTAATTGTTTAAACATATGTTTATCTTGTTCAATTTCATCTTCAAAATTAACTTTTAATCTAACATATGAATAAAAATCTCGAGCTTTTAAAGATAATTCTTTTTCTTTATCTAAAGTCATGCCAAAAATCCAAATTTTTTTGTGACATGCTATCATATCACGGCTTAAATTAAGGTTAATAATATCATAATTATTTTTTAGTACATTTTGAAAATTTATTGCTATTAGAATTCTTTTGTGCTCATTTTCTTTGGCAAAGTTAAAAAGCATAGCATAGGAATAAGCTGCATTAATATTTGAAAAGTCGAGTATTGCTGTATCCCATATACTTAATTCATCAGCAATAATTTTCTGCATTTGAGATGTTTTGGTGGTGAAAACAAATATACCATCACTAACATATTGAAATACATATTCTAAATTTCGAAGCTCATCAATATTGTTAAATTTAATTAAGCTCATCAGACTATCCTTTGATCTATAAGAAAATTTCTAACAAGAGGGTGCAGATCATGCCAATTTTCTCCATTATATTCTAATACGATTTGTCCTTCCATTAATTCAAGTAAGGTTTCACTGCTTTTGGTTTGAAATTTATTTCCATTATATATATCCTTTAGAAAATCATAGTACCTGGTTTCAATTGGTCTTGTAAGTTCTGCGCTTAATTTAGTTAAATAATATTTTACATCTTCAAATTCAATTTTTGATGAGTTTCTTCTAATAGCTCTCATTGATGAATTAGATAAAATTCCAAATAAATCTCTTAAGGAACCGCCAGTAGAAACAATAGCATGTTTTAATGCATGTGCAGAGAAAAGTGATTCATCTGCTCTTAAGGATAATATTTTTTTAATTATTTTAATGCCTTCAGAATATTCAGTCATATCTGGTAAATGGAGTTTAATCATAGGTAGTCTTTCTATTTCAAAAAAGTTTTTTACTTGTGCATATTTAGTGCTATATGAAAGTGCTATGGGAAAAGTGTAAATAATGTGTAGGGGTATATTAGACATTAGATTTGCATAGTCATAAAAAATAGACCAAGCTTTTTCTGTATTTAATTTATCTAAGTCCTCTAAAATGATAACAGGATATTTTCCATTTAATTTTATAGAAATAGAATCAGAAATTACTTTTATAATGTTTATCCAATCATCAGCATTTTGTTCAAGCTTATGACGAATTTTTTCACGTTTTTCATTGCTATATTTTATTTCTGCTTGAGCTTTTCCAAATAACTTAATAACAGAGCTTATTATTGGAATTGAAAATTCTGCACCTAGTTCTCCATCTATTCCAAGAGAAGCTCCTCTTTCTTTAGAATATATTTTTTCTTCTTCAACTTCTAATTCATACCAAAAGTTTTGAAGTCTTTCAAGTATCTTTTTGCTTATATTGCACTCTATTTTTTTAGCAATTTCAATTACGTTTTGGGTTATGAGAATTAATAAATCCCAGTAAGCTGCATTTTGCATATCTATTTCTAAAGAGGTTTTAATTATGCAAACTTCAAAACCTTCTTTTCTTAATTCAATACTTAATCTATTAAGTTCTGTGGATTTTCCGCATCCTCTGTGTCCCATAAATAAAAATGCTTTTTTAGAGTCTCCTTTGTTTATAGCATCAAACATATTTTGGGTAGGGGATTCGTATTTATCTCCTGTTCTTACTTCCATAGTTTTATCGCAATAAAAATTTGACATAGTGTTAAAATCTAATGAGTCGGGTTTTAACACATTATAAATATCAGTTAATGTCTTTGCTTTATTCACTTATAACACCCCAAATTTTTAATATATAAGTAGTATAACAATGAGTTTAAGTTAAATCTATATAAGTTTTATTATAATTGAGTAGAGTGTAACTTTTACCTCTATTTTTCGTGTAATAAGTGAGATGAAAGGAGGGATTAATTTTTGTATGATGATAACCAGTTGATGAAACAAGTGCAAACAGGCGATAAAAGTGCTTTTGAAGCAATAGTTTTAAGGTATAGATTATCTGCAATTCAATTTGCAAACAGTTTTGTTTTTGATATTTTTGCAGCTGAAGATATTGTTCAAGATTGTTTTATAAAAATATATTTAAACAGAATGAATTATGAATTTTCCCATACTTTTAAAACATTTTTATTTACTATAGTTCGGAATAAATCTATTGATTATTTAAGAAAAAATAAAGCGCAAAGGCTTGTGAATTTAGATAGCATTCATGAAATAGAAGAACTTAATTCACAAGAAGATATATTTTTAAAAAAGGAAATGTCTAATAGAATTTTTAAAATTTTAAAAAGTTTAAAGGATGACTACAAAACAGCACTTTATCTTTTTGCCATAGAAGAAATGAGCTACAAAGAAATTGCAAAGATCATGCAAAAGACAATTCCTCAAATTAAAATCACAATATTTAGAGCCAGGAAAAAGTTAAAAAAATTATTTGAAGGGGATGATATTTGTGAAAAGTGAACAAGAATTTTTGGATTCAATGTGGGATAAAATTTCAAGGATAGAATGGGAAGAAAATGAAAAACAACTTGCTAAAAGTAGAAATGCAAAAATTTTAAAGAAAAATATCATAACATATACTTCAATGGTTATTTTGTGCTTTATTATTTTAATAATAATTTTAGAAGTTAAATCAACTAATAGACTTAGCATGGCTTTTATCCTTGGGCTAATTGCACTTATAATAGCATATTTTTTAGAAAGTAGAGGGCTTAATTATAATGAAAACAGAGATTATCATTAAGGATTTAACAAAAAAATTTGATGAAAAAGAAGCTCTTAAACAAGTTTCATTGAATATTAAAAATGGTATGTTTGGACTTCTTGGAAGAAATGGGGCTGGAAAAACTACTCTTATGAGGATATTGACCACATTGCTTCATAAAACAAGTGGTAGTATAACCATTTGTGGTATCGACATTGAAAATGCTAAAAAGGTTAGAGAAATTATTGGTTATCTTCCTCAAGATTTTTCTATTTACCCTAATATGAGCGTTTATGAGGCTATGGATTATTTAGGAATATTATCTAAACTTACAACATCAATTAGAAAAAATAGAATCATGAAACTTCTTGAAATGGTAAATCTTCGAGATTTTTATAAAATGAAAGTAAGGGCGCTTTCAGGAGGCATGAAAAGACGACTTGGCATTGCACAAGCAATACTTAATGATCCTAAAGTTCTTATAGTTGACGAGCCTACAGCAGGGCTTGATCCTGAAGAGCGCATACGCTTTAGAAATTTAATTTGCAATATAGCAGAAGATAGAATAGTTATACTTTCAACTCATATAGTGGAAGATATAGAAAAGACATGCAAGGACATTGCTATCCTTGACAAAGGAGAAATTATATACAGTGGAGAGTTAAAAAAATTTATAAATAATGAAAGATGCCTTGAAGATGCTTACATGAAAAAGATGGGAGGGCTTAAATGATGTTTTCCAACCTTTATTTTAAGGAATGCAAGCGAATTTTAAAAAGCATAATATATTTTGCTTTTGTATTTGTTGTGATTGTATTTTATATTACCCAGCTTGGAAACTTTACACGTGATAATACCATAATAAAGCCTGCTGAAGGCGTAGGTAACTATGGCTTTAAAGATGCAGAAATTAAAGAACAAGTAATGCCAAATGCAATTTCTAGCCTTATAAATGAATATAGGGAAAATAGATTTATAACTTACCCTTTTGGTTTTATAAAGACTATTAAGCTCGATGAAAAGAATTTAAAAGAAATTGAAAAAATATTAAATGAAATAGCTGGTTTTCCAAACAGCAAGCCTATAAATATAAGTTATGAGGAATTTAAAGAGAAAATGAATTATATAGATAAAATTCTTGGTGGTGGATCAAATTATGCACAAAATCAATTAAAGAAGTATGGAAAAATAGCTATTACCTATGAAGAAAAGATAAAAGAGTATGATGATTTCATTGAAAAAGATAAAATTAGCGGTGCATATGCTAGGTTATTTTGTGATTACATGGGTTTGACAATTGCTTTATTTTCTATATTTATTCCAGTATGGTTTTTTATAAATGATAGAAGGGTGAATATAAATGAGCTTCTTTACTCACGCAGAATAACATCGACTAAAATAATTATTGTAAGATATTTTGCAATTGTAACAATGATGGTATTGCCTTATTTATTTTTATCCATAATTCCAACAATACAGCTTATAGATTTTGGTGCTAAAAATGGCTTTACTATAGATAATTTTGCATTTATAAAATATATTTTTAGCTGGCTTATGCCTTCTATTTTAACTACTACAGCAGTAGGGATTTTTTTTACTGTTTTAACCGATACTCCTATTGGGATTTTAATGCAATTTTTATTTAGCTTTTTAACAATTGGAACAAATAAATCTTTAGATGGTGGAGATTATGGTTTTCAAATTGCTATTCGGCACAACTCATTAGGGAATTTACAATTAGTTATAGATAATATGAGAGATCTAATAATAAACAGAGCTTCATATGTAATGATTTCAATTTTATTAGTGATGTTAACTATACTTATCTATGATTTAAAAAGGAGGCGAAAAATTAATGTTACAGGAAAACTTAAGAGCATGTTTAGAGATTTCAAAGGTTCAGCTAAAGCTAATAATTCTATATAACTTAGCCCTGGCAATTTTCCTTGTTATTTTAGCTCCCTTAATATTTGGAATAAAAAATCTTGATAGCATATCTTCTAGTTTTGTCCTTGAACGCTTTATTTCTTTAAGCGGAATAATTTTTATCACACCACTTTTTTTACCTGAACAAGATAAAAATATACAAGAAGTTGTTTTTTCAAAATATACTTCTACAATAAATATATATTTAATAAGAATTTTTTTATCTTTAATTTTGCTTGGAGCTTTTATATCTGGGTTTATTTTTATAATGGTTTTGTTTTCTTGTAAATTTGATGTAAAGATGTTTATTTTAGGCACATTTGCAACATCATTTTTTCTTGGATCTATTGGTTATTTTGTATATGGGATTTTAGACAATATAGTGGTTGGATATTTATTACCCTTTGGATATTATATGATAAATATGTTTTTAGGAAGTGAAAGCTTAAAGATGGTTTATTTATTTTCATTATCGAAAGATAGTTTTAATGAGAAATATTGTTTACTGATTATTGGAAGCTTGTTTATTTTTGCTACTTTGATTTACAAATATCTTTTTATAAAGAAATTAAATTAATTACATAATGTGCTGGATTATAATTTATGACCAAAACATGTAAAACTTCATATTATATAGCGTGAAGGGGGTTATAAATAGATTGTTATAACACTAGAAATAACAAGTCTAAATATTATGTATAACTATCGCAAGGTGATTTATGTATATTAAAGGTATTGATGTAAGTTATTGTCAAGAGTATATTGATTGGGCAAAAGTTTATGAAGATGGGATTCGTTTTGCAATGGTACGAGCTAGTTATGGCGCTTCTGGAGTTGATCCAATGTTTGCAGAAAACGTCATAAACGCAAAGAATAATGGAATATATGTTGGAGCATATCACTATTGTTATGCGGTTTCTGTAGAAGAAGCAATTGATGAAGCAAATCATTTTATAAATACAATAAGTGGTTATGACATTGATTATCCAGTGGCTTTGCATATTGAAGATCCATCAGGAGAATATTTGCTTCAAAGTCTTATTACTGAAATTGCATTAGCTTTTTTGCAAGCAACAATTAATGCAGGATATTATTCAATGATTTATTCTAGCAGCTCATGGTTTGCAAAAGTTTTTGATGATGAAAGACTTCAAAACTATGATCATTGGGTATTTGATCCAGGGCCTGAAAACACATATAAAGGTAAAACTGGAATATGGAAATATAGTGTATCAGGAACAATCAAAGGCATTGATGGATATGTTGGTTTAGATTATGCGTATAATGATTACGCAGCTATTGTTCATGAAAAAAATAAATCTTTAATACTATATCCTGAATCGGCTCCTGAGCTAGATACTTTATTTAAAGTTGATGATATTGTTTATTTCAATGGGTATTTATATGAGGATAGCCATGCAGAAAAAAAGTTAAATAAGTTTTATGAAAACTATTTAACTTTTATAAATGATATTGTTGATATGATACTGCCAGCTCCATATTTGTTAGGAAACAGTATTGGATGGGCAATGGAAAAAGATTTAACAAAAGGACCAAGCGGCATATTGATGTCATCAATAAATGGCAACTTGGGAGCTGGGTTAAAAGTATATTTAAAAGATTGTTCGGTATACAAAAATTCTGAAAATATAGAAACTTCATATTTAGTAACTGGAAATTATTATCTTTATGATGGTGAGCCATTTTCTAATTATTTTGGAGATATATTTTACAAAATAGTTTCTGATGATGTAAATGTTGGCGCTGGAGAAGATTGCGTAATTGGCTATATCAGTCAATGGGAAATTATTTAATAAGATAAACAATAGATAAATAAAAAAGCACTACTTTTAATGGATTTTATTAAAATTATTTTAAATGTAGTGCTTTTTATGTATAATGATTTTTAAAATAAATAATTTGGAAAATAGGTGGTTTTAATGAAAGTTATTAAATTTGGTGGAACTTCAATGGCAACAAGTGACCAGATAAAAAAATCCTGTGATATAGTTCTTTCTGATAGAAGCAGGAAGTTTGTAGTAGTTTCTGCACCTGGAAAGAGGTTTTCTGATGATGCAAAGACAACGGATTTACTTATTAAATGCGCTACTTTAAAAATTTTAAATGAAGCTTATTATAAAGAGTTAGAAGAAATTATCAATAGGCTTAAAGAAATTATAGAAGGATTAAATCTTAATATAAATATTTTAAAGGAAATTGAAATTGATTTAAATAATAGATTATTAAGCTTTAATAAAAGAGATGAAGTTTTTCTTGATTTAATAAAAGCATTTGGTGAAGATGTATCTGCTAAAATTATAACTGAATATTTAGTTTCTTTAGGAGAAAACGCTAAATATATAAACCCTGGTGAATATGGTTTATTTTTAAGCGATGAATATGGAAATGCTAGGGTTTTGCAAGAATCCTATGAAAATTTAAAAAAATTAAAAGATATTGAAGGAATTTTAGTTATACCTGGTTTCTTTGGTTATACAAAAAATAAAGATATAATAACATTTCCAAGGGGAGGTTCTGATATAACTGGTTCTATAGTAGCTGCAAGTGTTGATGCAGACCTTTATGAGAACTTTACCGATGTTGATAGTGTTTTTGTTGCAAACCCAAATATTGTAAAAGATCCTAAGTCAATTCAAGTAATGACTTATCGTGAAATGAGAGAGCTTTCTTATGCAGGTTTTTCAGTTTTGCAAGAAGAAACTTTGGAACCAATATATAAAAAGAGGATACCTGTTTTAATTAAAAATACTAATAATCCAAGCTCTGAAGGCACTTTAATAGTGAGAAAAAGAGAATTAAACGGCAATCCTGTAACCGGTATTGCTTGTAGTAAAGGCTTTTCCATCATAAATATAAAAAAGTATCTTATGAATAGAGAAATTGGATTTGGTAGAAAATTGCTTGAAATACTTGAAGATGAACATTTATCATATGAGCATACACCATCAGGAATTGATGATTTATCGGTAATTTTAACATCTGATCAATTAAATGATGAAATTATAGAGAGAATTAAAGAAAAAATAAATGATGTATTAAATGTGGACGATATAACGATAGAACACAATAAGGCTCTTGCTATGATCGTTGGCGAAGGGATTATGGATGTTATAGGACTTGCGGCAAAGGCATTTTCTTCCCTTGGGAAAAACAAAATAAATATTGAAATGATGAATCAAGGGGCATCAAGGGTTAGTATTATGATTGGTTTTAAAGAGGAAGATGCAGATACCGCTGTGAAAGCTTTATATGAAGAGTTTTTTGTAATCTAGTGCATAACTCTATAACTCCATCTTAGACAAATATAACCTTAGTGAAATACTTTTATTATTGCACTAAGGTTATATTTATTTTGAATTTTTTAATATAAAATTATGAGATTCATTACCACTATTCCAATTAACAGTAATTTCAATATCATTTGCTTTTTTCATAATTCATAATAAATATCATCTTTAGTATAATAAATCTTCATCGGCAATTTTCCTATCTTTGAAATAGTATTCCTTATCATGTTCATTCACTTCACGCAATGCTTTGCACGGATTGCCAAGGGCAATTACATTTGACCGTATATCTTTTGTAACAATGCTTCCGGCTCCAATCACCACATTATCACCAATGGTAATGCCTGGGACAATGATAACACCTGCACCAATCCAACAGTTCTTACCGATGTGAATTGGGGCGTTATATTGGTATCCTTGTTGTCGAAGCTCTGGCAAAATTGGGTGTCCTGCTGTCGCTAATACCACGTTTGGCCCGAACATAGTATAATCACCAACGTAAATATGTGTATCGTCTACCATTGTTAAATTAAAATTTGCATAGATAGATTTACCAAAATGTACATGGTGACATCCGAAATTTGAATGAAGAGGGGGTTCAATATAGCAATTCTCACCTATTTCCGCAAACATATCTTTAAGCATTGCCGTTCTTTTTTCAAATTCTGTCGGACGGGTCATGTTAAAATCATACAGTCGTTCAAGACAAATCATTTGTTCTTTCATCAGTTCTTTGTCACTCGGAAAATACAACTTGCAACCGTGCATTTTTTCTTTAATATTCATTTCCATTTCTCCCTTATTGAAATTTTTATAGTTATTTTCGTTTACCGTTAAGTCTTTTATTCAGAGATACTTTTTGTAGTGTTTACAGACAGTATGCATATGAGCTTAAATATAGCTTATTATAATACTGGAAATTACGGTTTATCAAAAGAACATTTAGATAAAGCTAAAATTTTTTATGATTACACAGGAGATATTGAAACTTTTGGACTTTGTGATTTAAATTTAATAAATATTTATAGATATAATAATGAGTTTGATAAAGCTTTTGAAGTTTTAAATATTTCAAAAGAAAGATATGAAAAGGCAAAGATTTATTTAAAAAAATGTACTTGCTAATTTTATACAAAATTTAGATGATTAATAAAGCTAATCTATATAAGTCCAAATGCTAAAAAGTTGGACAAATAATAGTGAATATTATTCCTTTTTATGATAAAAATCGTAACCAAAATTATTACTATTTTTTATTAAATGTTTTAAAATATACTATATTTTTTAAACCTATGTTTATTTTTGGCTATTTTTGGGCATGACTCCTTTAGCCCTCTTATTTTTTTATAAAAGCGCCTAAGTTTTCGAGAAATTGATATGAATCATTAAATGTGGTTAAATATTTGTAAAAATATTGTAGCTTTGCCCTCTCTCTTATTCAGTTTTTGTCAGTTAGCCTTTTTTTGCTTTGCTTAATTCCTCTTGGTTTTTAACATTTACTAAATCTACAGCCTTTTTATTTAAAATTTCTTTTTCTAAATAAAACTTAACATGCTCTTC
>JAVBPD010000139.1:0-6126 GCA_031549885.1 Clostridiaceae bacterium | reverse complement strand
CAATATTTAAATAGAGGATATGTGACCCAGAGCACTTTAGATAAAATAATTAAAAAAGATAAGAATGTAGATTTAAGCAATTTGTTATAATTTAGGATATATAATATTAATTTTTATAAAATAATTTAATGAATATAAATTTAATACAGAAAACAGACCTGTTTTTTAAAAAAAATAAAAAAAAGAGGTTTAATTGGCGTATGTTAAAACACAAAGTCGTTAAACTAACCTTATAAAACCATACCCATCATCAGTTATAATACGGTATTTAACACCGCATTTTAAATTAATATACTTAAGACAAATTTGTACTTAAATAATCTCAAAATTTGTTTTTAATAGCCATAGTATGGTTTTGAATTGCTTTAATCGGATATCATTGATATTGCAAACAATATTATATATAATATTAATAATTTAATGGGTAAAAAAATTTGAAAAGGTGGTAGTTATGATGACAATACCAGATTCCGATAAAATATATACATATTCGGATTATTTGAATTTTCCTGAAAATGAAAGATGGGAAATAATCGATGGTGTGCCTTATATGTTGTCTGCTCCATCATGGGAACATCAAGCCATATCAGGAGAATTATATGCTCAACTTCATTCACAATTAAAGGCTGTAAGATCTTCATGTATGGTATTTGCTTCGCCATTTGATTTAAGGCTGCCTTATAAAAATGAAAAAGATGAAAATACCACTTTTGTATCACAACCTGATATTTTAATAATATGCAATAAAACTGGTTTAAAAGGTACAGGATTTTATGGTGTGCCTATTTTTATAATTGAGATAAGTTCCCCTTCCACTGTTAAAATAGATAAAACTAAAAAATTAGATAAATATGAAAAATCAGGCGTCAAAGAATATTGGATTGTTGAACCTGAGAGTAAAACAGTTTCAGTATTCGTTTTACATCCTGATTATAAAATATACGGTAAACCTGAATATTATTTTGAGAATGATAAAATAAGGTTAAAATCGCTTGAAAATGTTGAAATAGATTTGGATGTTGTGTTTGATTCAGTGAAATAAATAAGTAAATAATGGAGATGTGATTTAAATGATAAAAGCCAGCGCCTAAATGACGCTGGTTTTTATTAAAAAATATAAAATATAAAAAAAATTATTTCAAGACCTTTATTTTAATAGTTTTAGATACAGTTTGTCCTGTATTACCTATAACGCTATAAGTTACGTTATATTTTCCAGGAACATTAGTATTAACCTTATCAGCACCAGTAACCTTAATTAATTTAGTAATACTTATTCCATTTTCATCAATAGCCTTAATTCCATACATTGGATCAAATTTACTTCCTAATGCTATTTCCTTATTTGCAGCATATATAATAGGCTTGTTCTTATTTGTGTTCTTAGCTGGTGTTCCACATGTTTCAGGTGTGCAGACAGGAACTATGAAAGTAACTGAAGAAGAAACAGGAACAGTCTCACATTCTCCAGCTGAACAGGTTACCTCAGGAACAGCAACGGGAACAGGAGTATTATTTGTTGCACCATAAATATTCCCAGAAAGCAACATAGCTCCAATTAATGAGGCAGAGATAACATATGAAATTTTCATTTTTTTAGACCCCCCAATAACGATAAATTTTAGTATATTTTTGAATAATTATATTATTTTTATATTATTGTTTCTATAAAAATGCAAAATTAACATAAATTTTGTTATTTTTAACATAAATTAAAATTAAGCCAGCACCAAATGACGCTGGCTTTTTAAAAAATATGAAATAATAAAAAATTATTTTACAACCCTTATTTTAACAGTTTTATGTGCAGTTTGTCCTGTATAATTTGTAACGCTATAAGTTACTGTATATTTTCCAGGAACATTAGTATTAACTTTATCAGCACCAGAAACTTTAATTAATTTAGTAATATCTGCCCCTTTTCCTTTGTCATCAATAGCTTTAACTCCACTCAATGGATTAAATTTACTTCCTATTTTTATACTTTTATTTGAAGCAGTTATAGTAGGCTTTTTCTTAGCTATTGGTGATGATTCTCCACATTCTGTAGATGAACTACCTACAGCAACAGGTACTCAGGTTGAATTAATAATACCAGTTGAAGTGTTTGTTGCACCATAAATATTCCCCGAAAGTAGCATAGCTCCAATTAATGAAGCAGAAATAATATATGAAATTTTCATTTTTTAACCCCCCTCAATAATGATAAATTTTATCATTCTTTCGGATAATTATATTATTTTTATGTTATTGTTTCTATAAAAATGCAAAATCAACATAAATTTTGTGATTTTTAACATAAATAAGGAAGCAATGAAATCTCAATACTTTTTTCATATCATTTCCATTACTTCCTTTTAAATATTATGGATCTTATTTTGTTATTTTTCCCCATTTTTCAAGGTATTCATCTTTAGTCATTTTAGGTTTAAAATTCTCTTTAATTTTTATTCCTTTTTCTGCGCCATCTGCTAATAAATCTATTGCTGTCATTGCAAGGCACTTAGCGGAAGCTATATATGCAATTTCCCTGTCCTCTATTTCATAACTTGATGAATGAGCTATTCCAGAAGCACCTCCAAAACCTGCGTGCAATGTTGGCATTAAATATGAAATATCACCTGCATCTGTGGAGCCTGCCATTAGAGGAGCTTCATAAATAACTTTATCTTCTCCCAATATCTCCTTCATATTTTCATAAATTACATCAAATAAATCATAGTTCATGTTTATTGGAAGATATCCTGGAATATCTGTAATTATTGTTTCTGCCCCGACTGCATCTCCTCCAGCTTTAAAAGCTCTAGTTACTTTTGCATTTGCATCTAAAATTGCCTCAATATTAGAGCCCCTTATGTAAGTTTCAAGCCTAACATCTGCAGGAACAACATTAACTAGATCTCCACCTTTAGTTATAATTGGGTGAACGCGAATATGATCTTCATCTTTAAACGTTTCTCTTTGATAGTTAACAGCTGTTAAACCTATACTTGCAGCATTTAAAGCATTAACTCCAAGGTGAGGTGCTCCCCCTGCATGAGCTTCTTTACCTATATATTGAATTAACTTTCCTAAAAATCCATTGCTTGGATAACCACAACATGCAAGTTTACCATCTTCGTTTGTCGGTTCTGTATGTTGCATGATCATAATATCTATATCATCCATAACTCCAAGTTTAACAAATTCTTGCTTTCCGCCTATAAAATCTATCTTTTTAGCTTTTCTTAAAGAATTCCTATATTCTATTTCAACATACTCTTCTGCAGGCACTGCCATTAAAACTATATCGCCAGATAGTTCATCCATTATGTCAGTTTTATAAAATGCATAAGCAACTCCCATTAAAGCAGCAATCATACAGTTATGCCCACAAGAATGAGCAGCTCCAGTTTCTTTATTTGCACATCTATGATTTGGAGCAACCACAGCGTCAAGCTCACCCATAACTGCCAATTTAATCTTTGATTCTTTACCTTTTAATGGTGCAACAACACCTGTAATAGCAACCTCGTCTTTATATTCATAACCTAATTTTTCAAAAACTTTTTTAACCTTTTCAGCAGTCTTAAATTCTTTGTACCCAAGTTCAGGTTCATTAAAAATGGAATCTCCAATTTCAATAATTTTGTCTTTGTTTGCGTCAATAGCTTCACAAGCTCTTTTCTTTAATTCTTGTTTTGAAATAGACATATTTTACCTCCAAAAAAATAATTGTAAAAATATGGTTTTATTAAAAAATAAATTTATTTATTAATGTGCCATTTTTTTTAAATTTATAATCATTGTAAAAAATTTTAATATCTATATTATTTTAGCACAATCTTTTGTTGTGCAAAAGTTTTTCATATGATACTATAAATAAAAGAATGTATACTTTAAACTTAAATTTAACTTATTAAAATAGCTCAAATTATTTTAATTTTATTTAAAGGAAGTGATTTTATTGGTTCAAAAGTATTTAAAAGATTGGAAAGTACATGTTCTTTGCATTATACTTGTTGTCATTGCAGAATTTATAGGAAGAATTCCCTTTAAATTTGGAATGGTAAGCTTTACTTTGCTGCCTATGCTTTATGTATTAGTGTTCGGAATTATTTTAGCTGTTACAAAGGCTATAAAACAAGATACAATGGAAATGGCATCTCCATATATCGGTATTTCTGTTATGTGGCTTATTGCAAAAATTGGAGCAGATATCGGCCCAAATATTGAAAAAGTCATAAAAGCTGGCCCTGCTTTAGTTTTGCAAGAATTCGGTAATTTAGGCACTATATTCTTTGCCCTTCCTGTTGCTGTTTTTATTTTTAGTATGGGACGCCAAGCTATTGGAGCTTCATTTTCTAATTCAAGAGAAGGTTCTCTTGCAATTGTAGGAAATATGTATGGCCTTAATTCTCCAGAAGGCCAAGGTGTTATGGGTGCATACATAACAGGAACATTGTTTGGAACATTATTCTGTGGAATACTTGCATCTCTTTTAATCTCAACCAAGCTTTTCCATCCATTTGCATTAGGCATGGCAGCTGGAACTGGTTCTTCTTCAATGATGGCTGCTGCACTTGCGCCAGTTGTAGACGCATTTCCAGATATGAAAGATCAAATATCAGCCTATGCTTCAACAAGTCAAGTTCTCACAAGTTTAGATGGACTATATATGAGTATATTTATAGCTATACCTGTTACAAATTGGCTTTATAAAATATTTAGAGGTCAAGAAAGATATGAAAAAAAAGAAGCAGCTAAAGCTAAGAAAAAAGGGAAAGCTTATGTAAAAGAAACAACTGGAGGAATCAGAGAAGTAGTTAGTGAAGAAGCTTTAGATAGTGGAAAAGCAAACAAAATGAGCTTTAAAGAGATTTGGTTTGTAAGGCTTAAAGTTTTGTTGTTCTCAGGTATTTTTGCTTCCATAGGAAACTGGATTGCAACATATAAAGCTCATGTTGCAGCTACTGATCCTGCAAAAATCCCCCCAATCTATAATCCACTGCAAGTCATACCAGCTCTTATCTTATTACTTATTGTAGTTGTATTAGGTTGTCTAATAGATGACTTAGTTAAAGCTAAACTAAAATGGGATTTTTTACCTACTATTTTATATATATCTTTAATCGCAGTAATCTTTAGCTTACCAGGCCTTAAAATTGGCAGCTTTGAATTAGGTAAATATTTTGTACAAGAAGTTTCAAAAATAGGATTATTGCCACTATGTACCCCTATACTCGCTTATGCAGGTATTTCAATTGGAAAAGACCTTGATGGATTTAAAAAACAAGGTATTGGCATTATATGTACAGCTCTTATGGCATTTGTAGGAACTTATGTTGGTTCAGCAATTATTGCACAAATTGTTCTTAAATTAACAGGTGCTATATAAAAAATCGGAATTATATAATTTTAAAAAGCTTTCTTTTGAAGCTTTAGCTCTGAATAAAGGCTAAAAGTTTACTTTAAAATTTAACTTTAGCCTTTATTTATTATTATTCTATTTTTCATAAATTTCATAAGTGCACTCCATCTAAAAAATTAATCATCTTCAGAATCTCTTAAATATACCATACAGATAAATTCATCATTTTCACATGTAAAATAAGCATCACCGCCATATTTTTTAGCTATGATTCTTAATATTTTAGTGCCAAGTCCGTGATTTTGTTTATCAACATTTGAAGTAATAAGATCCTCATTAATGCATTTATTGCTGGGGTTTTTCACAATCCATATAAAATATCCACTCTTTTTCTTTGTTTCAACAATTATATATTTATCATCAAAACCATCACAGCCTTTTATTGCATTATTTATAGAATTAGCAATAAGGTTATTTAAATCAACATCCGAGATTTTAAGAGAACTTGGAAATTTTACAGATACATCCATTCTAATGTTACGCTCTTTGCAATATGAAACCTTATAATGCAGTAAAGCATCAGCAACTTCATTTCCTGTGTTTAAAATAATAGGCAGTTTATTTATCTCCAAATCTATAGCCTCAATAAACTCAATTGCTTTTTTACTATTATTTATGATAAGCATAGCATATATAGTTTGCAGCTGGCTAATATAATCATGTCTAAATAGTTTAAGTTTATCAAATTGAGTGATTATTTCTAAATTATATTGATT
>JAVBPD010000093.1:0-22589 GCA_031549885.1 Clostridiaceae bacterium | reverse complement strand
GAATCTATTATTAAAGCTCGCACAAAATACTCATCTACCTCGTCATAATCTAAAACAAAGCAAGGGGCGAATTTATATTTGTTATCTTGGGTATTTGCATAGAGATTTTTTAGAGCCACATGGCGTGAATGTCCACAAACTATAGTATAATCTGTAGAACGCTTATCTTTAACTAAAATAAAAGGACTTAAAACGCCCATAGTCTCAATGGAAGAAATTAAGGTGATTAGTTGTTCTTGATTAGGCTTATTGAATGCCCAGTTAGGAGCACAAGGAATCATTAGATCTATGTCAACATATTGAAAATTCTCATAAATGTTTATGCCATTTGTAAAATTGCTAGCTCTTTTTAGTAAAATTTTCTCTTCATTTTTTCTTCTTCTTTCTTGTTCTTCTAAAGAAAGAGGAGGGAGTTTAAATTCTTCAACTCTAACCTTTTTAGGGTCATTTTTAATTCGAGCAGTTGGAAGCAAAATATCGCCATCATAAAATTCAACATTCATACCCATGGCTTTCATGGATTTGGCAAGATCATCAATTGATAAATTGGCCATTTATATACCTCAAATTAATTGTTTTAATAAAGTATATTTTTTAAAATGAAATATTATGAAAAATTTTTAAAAAATCCCCTATTGATTAAACAACAGAGGATTTTATGTTTTATGACATTTTATATAACAATTCATTTGTACGTATTAATAGGAAATACATTATAAATTTAACTTTTGTTAAATTCAAAATTAAAACCAATGTAACTACCTCTAAAATGACTGTTAAAAATATTATACCAAATTATATGTTAAAATATATATTTTTTTAATTTAAAATTTTCTATTAAAAAACTCCACTGTTAAATCCCTTAATTCTTTTGCAAGTGGTGATACAGGAGTATCTAAAACTCCATATAAATGGTCAGCACCTTTAATTATTACATAGCTTGCATCTTTGCTCCCTGAAGCTAAAACTGTATTTTTACCCATATCAGGGTTAACATCCGTATCCTCAGACCCATTTATGCATAAAAGAGGGTTTTTATAATTTTTAATGTCTAAAAGCCCATCAATTTTAATGGCTTCTTCGTACCACTGTTTAGAAAAATTAAGCTTAATAAATCCCAAATCAACTTCAGCCATGCCATCTTTCATTGCAAGGTTATAAGCTTTACCAACAGGGCCATTTTTATCTAAAGCAAAATCCTTTACACTAGGTGCTCCTGCCCATGTGCAAAGCGCTTTAACTTTATCATTATAAGAAGCTACTTGAATTGCTACAGTTCCACCTTGACTATATCCAACTACTCCTATTTTATTTTTATCAATGCCACAAACTTTTTCTAAATAATTAATAGAAGCATTTGCATCAGAAATTGCACCAGTTATTGTATATTTGCTATAATCTTGTTTGCTATCTCCTGTTCCTGCAAAATCAATTCGAAGTGAGGCTATACCTTTTTCAGCAAGTTCTTTAGCTAAATTTTTATACTGATCCCCTACTTCATCTTTTTGCGATCCAGTTCCATGCAACAATAAAACCACAGGTGCATTTTTAGCATTTTTGGGCATAGAAAGCATTCCAGGAATCTCATGGTCACAATTTTTAATTAAAACAGGTTTATCTGTAATTTCAGATGTAGAAGCCACTGCAGGAGATGCATTAAAAATCATTAAACTTAAAAGTGCTAAGGACAAAAATCTTTTTTTCATATTAACCCTCCAAAAAAATTTAATAAAATTCAATTAAGATTATAGCACATATTAAATTTATTTGTTCTACCTTGTAATAAAAAAGAATATTTATTTGAAATCTTGGAATCATATTTAATGAATTCACTATAAGGAGGATTTATTTATGGCAGAGAAATCTAAAAAAATTAAATCAAATTATGTGAATAATGTAAGAGAAATTATTGAAAACACTAGAGAAAATATAGAGCTCTCAAATCTTTCTCTAAGAGCAGAGGCAAATGAAAATATAAGGCGCGATATTGAAGCAAAAAATGAAAGAAGGCAGAAAACAATTAACTTAATGCAAGAGCAAATTAAAGATCGATTTAGATAGACAAGCCCCAGGATACTGGGGCATTCTTTATATTTCACTCTCTTGTGCATTTTGCCAAGCCTTATATGCTGTGTATCCCATATCATATATCAAAACAATAAGAGCTATACCTAATATTATATAATTTGCGTTGGAAAGCATTGGCAGAATAAATTCTTTGCTACTTTCAGGTATCTTTTTGTTTATGGCTTCAATAAAAACAGGATTCATAATCCTCCCAGTAAAGAAAAAAAACATAAACATTCCAATCATAATGTTTGTTGCTGCAGTAACCACAGCTACCCGTTTTGTATAACACCTGTCTATTAGCTTAAAGATTTCACGCACAATTTGGCATATGCACCAAAATACCGGCAGAAGCCACATGGAGTGGATATATTTTACATCAAACGCTGTGATCCAGTTGTTGTTATTCTTTATTAAACCAGTGAAATTTTCACCAATTGGGGAAGTAAAGCCACCATCAGTAAACAATGCACCAAAAACTTCAGGGCAGCCAATTAATATAACAACAGTTAAGATGGCCCATATCATGTTCATAATTGGCTCATATGCTTTGATTCTCACTGTGGATTTTGGCACCTGTGGCAATGAGGAGAGAATATCCCCATCGTTTAAGACAACTTTTTTTCTCTCAAGCACCGCAAAGATAAATGTAATAATAGCAAAAGCTTGGAAGGCTCCACCTAGTGCCCCGCCTATAGTCGATAATATCAAATTTGGAATAAAAATGCTAAGGTCATCAAATTTTTCATTTATAAGGATATTGATAGCGCTCCCAATAAAAACACCTGTAGCTGCAAGTGGAATCACAATAGAAAGTACTCGTTTATATACAAGAAAATACATTCCACTTATAAGTGAGAGTCTATCGTCGCCACTGTACTTTGCCGCAAGCTGCTCTGGTGTACCAAGTTCTAAAAGCACTGCTTTAAGATCAGATTCAGATGGCTCACCGCTTCCACAGCGCCTTTCGAGCATATCAAGAATCAAGCCATTGAGCTCCTTTTCCACGTCTTCACGTATTTTAGCTGGAAGGTGATATGTAACAGCGTAGATATAACGCTTTATATATTTATTTTTCATATGCCTACTTCATCTCCCAATATTGTATTCATATTATTCACTGTATTAAACCATTGATTTTTAAGTTCATTTAAAACATCTTTTCCAAAAGCATTGAGGCTGTAATATTTACGAGGCTTTGCCCCATCTGTGTTCCACGTGCTCTCTAAAAGTCCCTGACTTTCAAGTCGCCTAAGAAGTGGGTAAAGAGTATTAGCCTCAATAGAAATGCCTGTATTGGCCATTTTGTCGATTAAATTATACCCATACATTGGCTCATTGAGGTTTACAAGCACACAGAGCATCACCGTACCTCGCCTTAATTCCTGCATAAAACCACTGACTATTTCAGTTTTATCCATCATTTGTCACCTCACATTATTGTATAATATAATTATATAGTGTATAACACAATATATCAATAAAAAAATAAATTAATATGAAAATAAAAATTGACTCACTTTATTTTATATTTGTATAATTTTATTAAAAAAAGAATCAGTTTATAAAAGGTAAAGTTTAAAATGGAAAATATTTATTTTAAAACTAATTTATTTAACGAGATCACTGAAGATGAAATTAAAGAATGCATTAAGTGCTCTTTAGCTAAAATAAAAACATATGAAAAAGATGAAATAATCTTTACTGAGCATAATTTCCCTTCAATGTTATACATTTTAATTGAAGGCTCCATTGCTATATGCAAAGGCTTACCTTCAGGTAAAATCAGTATAATCACAACAATAGAGAAGCAAGGAGAAGCATTTGGAGAGGTTTATCTATTTTTAGATAATAAAAAATATGATTATTATTCTATTGCAATGATAAAATCAAAAGTTTTAGAAATCCCAAAAGAATTTTTTTATAAAACATGTGCCAAATGTTGTCAATATCATTCCAAATTAATATACAATATGTTAAACATACTTGCTCAAAAAGCTCATACGTTAACCACAAAAATCAATATTCTATCCAGTGGTAATTTAAGACAGAAAATTGTAAGCTATATTATTGAAAACATAGATAAAAATAAAACTGTAAATATGAAAATGAACAGAGAAGAGCTTGCTTCTTATTTAAATGTTACAAGACCATCTCTATCAAGAGAACTGATTAAAATGAAAGAAGAAGGCCTAATTAAAATTAGAAATAAATCTATTGTAGTGGATAACGTAGAGGCTTTAGAAGTTTTTTTATAATTTAAATTTTCGTAACAATTGTTACGGATTTTTTTATTTTTACATGATAAAATAAAGTCATAAAACAAGTTGAGGTGAAAATTATGAGTGATAAATATATAAAAAATATAGATTTTGAAAGTATAACAACCCTTGAAAATCAAGTTGATTATTTAAATGGACAAATTGTAAGCAAAACTTTAGTTCAAAATGAAGCAATAAGCCTTACCCTATTTGCCTTTAGCAGAGGTGAGGAAATAAGCACTCATGAATCTTCTGGTGATGCAATGGTAACTTGTCTTGATGGCACTGGTGAAATAACCATAGATTTAAAAAAATACACTTTAAATAAAGGTGAAACAATTATAATGCCTGCTCACAAGCCACACGCAGTTTTTGCTAAAGAAAATTTTAAAATGGTACTTCTCGTGATTTTTCCTGAAAATAAAATTAAGGATGGTGAATAAAATGAATATAATTTCTAAAGATATGATTATAAGTGAAATATTAAGCGTTGATAGAGACATTGCTCAAATTTTAATGAATGCTGGAATGCACTGTTTAGGATGCCCTTCATCCCAAATGGAATCTCTAGAGGATGCTTGTTTAGTTCATGGAATTAATGTTTTAGAGGTATTAAATAACATAAATTCTTATCTTGAAAGTAAAAAATAGGAGGTTAAAAAAATATTGAGTGCATTTTTAGGGCCAATTCATTATTGGTTATTCAATAAAATTAAATTTCAAAACGAAGAAACTGAGAAAATAGTAGATTACTTTAATAATAAATATCCTAATTTAAACCTAAAAAAAACTTTAAATGAAAAGTTTAATGCCCTTGAAGATCTCCCTCTTGAAGATATAATAAATACTAATAACATACATGGATGGCTTCAAGAAAGGGTTTCTCTTGTAGAATATAGATTTGCTTATGCTATAGCATATCTTTTAAAGGAAAATGGAAATTATATGGAGGAAATTGAAGATCTCTCCTTTAAATATGGTAAAGATCACAATGCATCTCACTTAAAAAGTGCTGATTTAATTTTTAAATACTTAAGTGACACCCTTTTAGACGGCATGCCTTGTGATAGGGCAAATGAGATTATTTCTCATGATGAAACTGTAGTAAAATGGAAAAGAAATCTATGTGTCCATAAACCCTATTGGGATGAGATAGGAGAAAATGTTGAAATTTATTATTTGTTAAGGGATAAACTCATTGAAGGCATTTTAGATGGAAGTAAATTTTCATATGAAAAATCAGATGATAATATTTATTCAATAAAGGAAGTGCAAAATGTATAGCATAGAACTTATGATTAAAGAACATGATAATATTTTAAAATTAAATAAGGTTATAAGATATGCATGCTTAGAAATTTTAAATGGCTTAGAGCCTTGCGTTGAAGATTTTAGAAGCTTTATAGATTTTGTTAGAAATTATGCAGATAAACACCATCATGGAAAAGAAGAGAAAATATTATTTAAAGAAATGCAGCAACATTTAGGAAAAGTTGGAGTAAACCTTATTACCCATGGAATGCTTGTGGAACATGACTTTGGCAGATTATTTATTTCTGATCTTGAAGAAGCATTAAACAAATGTTCAAATGATAAAAATTCAGAACATAAATTGGATATAATTTCAAATGCAATTTCTTATACAAAACTTTTGGAAAGGCATATAGATAAAGAAAATAGCTTAGTTTATAACTATGGTGAAAAAAATCTTTCGGAAAATATTTTAAAAAGCGTTGATGAAAGAACTGAAATTTTTGAAAAAGATGCAGAAGATGAAGGAGTTCAAGAAAAATATTTAAAAGTTTTAAATACTTTGTATGAAAAATATATAAAAGGTTAATAAAATAAAGCTGTCTTATTAAGGTTAAATAAGGCTGCTTTTCTTTTTTAAGCTGTTTATCAATATATTATTATTGACAAACAATAAATTTATGTTAAAATCAAATTATAAGCAATCATAAGAGGTGATATATATGAATAGAGTACCTACAATTATTTTAAAGTTGGCAGTTGTTTTTATTGGATTAGTTATACTAGCTATATGCATATTTTTCTTACCTGCATTTGCTAATGGAGTATCTAGATTAATGCCTGAATTGGCATATCTTAAGTACCCATTTTTAGCTTGTATGTATGCAGCATCCATATCATTTTTATTTTCATTATATGAAACTTTTAAATTTCTATCATATATTGAAAAAGATAATGCTTTCTCAGAATTATCTTTAAAATCATTAAACAAAATAAAAATCAGCAATATTATTGTAAGCATCATTTTATACTTGACTGGAATGCCAGTTATATTTTTAATTGCCGATTTAGATGATGCCCCAGGCTTAATATTTTTTGGATTAATCTTTGCTTCTGTACCACTAATAATTGCTACATCTGTAGTTGTTTTACATAAACTTTTTAAAAAACTTAAGCCTTTCTAATTTTATCTCATAAAGAATAAAGAGTAAGCTAAAACTTACTCTTTTAAAGTGCTATTTGTTTTAAAAAACCTATAGTTTTTTAACAGGAAAATATACTTCTGTAATATTTTCTTCTTCAGGTGTAATCCTTGGATCCGTTAAATATATGTCATATGGTGATGAAATTATAGTATACCCTTCCTTTTCCACCCATTGTTGAAGCTTTGCATAAAGTGATGTAAGTTCAGTATAAGGGCCTTTAAGTGTTCCCATAGCACATAAACTTCCTTGTAATTCACGTGTTCCTTTTACTACCTCCTTAATTGGAATTGCAATTTCAGTATCATTATTTTTAGGATCAAATTCCTTGTCATGATAAATAAACATAGGCGCTCCATCAATTGTAAATTTTTCTTTTTCTAAAGTTTCAAAAAGTTTTCCCAAATATTTTCCATATTCCTCAATGCTCATTTTTTCACGGATAAATAAAATGTTTTTTGATTTGGTTTCAATCAATTTTATCTCTATATTATCTAAATATTCCATTAAATTTTTACCCCTTTCTAAATTTAAAATATCTTTTTTAATTTGTTTTAAAATAAAGTTATAATTATTGAGTTTATCTTGAATACTCTTCTGCTTTTGTTTTATAAGGTTATACAGCAAAACATCATCTTCTGGTTTGTTTAAAACCTCTGCAATTTCTTCAAGTGAAAAAAAATATGCTTTTAGTTTATTTATTAAAATAATATCTTTCAACTGTTCAACATCATAAAAACGATAACCATTTTCAGTGTTTACATGAACAGGTTTAAGTAAATTTATCTCATCATAATATCTAAGGGTTTTTGTTGTAACGTTACTAATCTTTGAAAATATGCCAATTGACAGCATTTCAAGTCCTCCATATTGTTTTGTTTCCTGTATAATATGAGTATAAACTTTCCAGTAAGGGAAAGGTCAACAAGAAAAGATAATTTTATAAAAAAATTGACTTAATCACTAAATGGTGCTATATTATTTTTATAAATTTGATTGGAGTGTCAATTATGGGGTGCAATATTCTGAAATAATAATTTAATATAAAGGCTAAAATTTCCGCTAATATAGGGTTTAATTTTTATGCCTTTTTTCAGAATATCCTCATTGTTAAATAATTTAGAGCTATGCTCTTTATTCTTTATGTTCTTTTTTAAACAGATAAAGTCTGGACCTGTGATGAGGGTATTTTATCACAGGTTTTTTTATATTTAAAGGAGATTTTGTTGATGAAAAAAATTAAGAACATTGGAATATTAGCTCATGTTGATGCTGGAAAAACAACTCTTACAGAAAGGCTTCTTTATAATTGTGGTGCCATTTTAAAGCTTGGAAAAGTAGATGATGGAACAACTACAACTGATTCTATGGAGCTTGAAAAGAAAAGAGGTATAACCATAAAATCCACCACCACTTCCTTTTATTATAAAGATTGTAAGATAAACATCTTAGATACTCCAGGTCATATGGACTTTATTGCTGAAGTTGAAAGAAGTTTCTTTGTTTTAGATGGTGCAATTTTAGTTATATCAGCTAAAGAAGGCATACAGAGCCAAACTAGAGTTATATTTCACATGTTAAAAAAATTAAACATACCCACAATTTTGTTTGTTAATAAATTAGATAGATTAGGTGTAGATCTTAATCAATTATATGATGAAATAAAAGAATTATTAACAGATGATATAGCAATAATGCAAAAGGCCACTTTAGAAAATAATATTGAAATTAAAGACATTGAGGAAAATGAGCTATACGATATTATTTTGAATAAGGATGATGATCTTTTAGAAAAATATATATCTGATGTAAATATTGATAACGATGAGTATATAAATTCTCTCATAAAACAAGTTCACAATTGCAAAATATTCCCTTTATTTCATGGTGTATCCTCTTTAGGCATTGGAATAGATCAGCTTTTAAACGGAATTTTAAAATATTTGCCTTGTTTTAAATTCAATGAAAATGACCTATTTTCAGGCTATATTTATAAAATAACAAGAGATGAGAAATTATTAAAGGAATGCTATATGAAGGTTTTATCAGGCAATATAAAGGTTAGAGAATGCGTAAAAATAAATAACGATCCTGAAAAACAAATAAAGATAAAAAATCTCCACTCTGTAGAAAATGGCAAGGTTTATCCTAAAGACGAGATAGCTGCCGGTGATGTAGCTGTATTATATAATACCCCTGAATTAAAAATTGGAGATATTTTAGGAGATTATGGATTTAACCCTCCAAATATAAATTTCAATAAAGCGATGTTAAAAACATCAGTAACACCAGCAAATAAAGAAGATAGGCCTAAGCTTATCAATGCTTTAATGGACTTTTCTGAAGAGGACCCTTTTTTACATTTAAATATTTCAAATTCTCTAGAAGAAATGACCATAGACATATTTGGAAAAGTGCAGATTGAAATAGTTAAAGATCTTCTATTTGAAAGATATGGCTTAAATGTAAGCTTTGGACCCCTTAAGACAATTTACAAAGAAAGGCCAAATAAAATATCAGAGGGCATAATACATATGGGGGATTTTCCAAATCCTTATTATGGATCTATTGGCCTTAAAATAGAGCCCCTACCACTTGGATCTGGACTTATATTTAACAGTGAAGTATCATTAGGCTATTTAAGCCCTTCATTTCAAAATGCTGTTAAGGAAAGCGTTATAAATGCATGTAAGCAAGGCCTTTATGGCTGGGAAGTTACAGATTTAAAGGTTACATTTTATCATGGTGTTTATTCAAGTCCTGTTAGCACACCCTCTGATTTTCGCCATTTAACGCCTTATGTTTTAGATCAAGCTTTAAGAAAATGTGGTACAGAGCTCCTTGAGCCTTTTTTAGATTTTGAAATAGAGGTGCCTGCCATCTACTCAAGCAAAGCCATCTTTGATATTGGCCAAAAGCGTGGAATAATTGATAAAATGAATTTTAACGATGATGTTGTATTTTTAAATGGGAAAGTCCCTGCAGATACATCTATGGATTATGGGAATGAAATAATATCCTATACAGAAGGAAAAGGGGTTTTTTATTCTAAATTTTCTGGTTACGATATATATAAAGGTGAGCTAATCATGTCCCCTATTAAAAAGGAATTTGAAAATGAACAGCTTCATTTTATGTTTTTAAAAGCTGGTATGTAAAGATATTGGAGGTAAATGATAAAACCATTTACCTATTTGTCTTGATATTTTAAACACCAAACTAGATGGTAATATAGTATAATAATTAATAAAATAAGGGCTGAGGAAGAAAGTAAGATGAAAAGAAAAATAACAAAAAATGCAATAGTAATCATAACTTTAATAATTAGTGTAGTTTCTCTAAGTAGCTGCGCTGTTATTTCTGATAAATTCAAGCAAATTAAAGGAAAGCTTTTAGGTAATTCATATACAATTTATCAATACGATAATTATGGAAACCAAACATTAAAAACTAGTGGTACAAGCATCGACATAGCACCATATGAGGCAACTACAGATGAAAATGGCAATAATGTAACTAATTCAGTCTTAGACATAACTATAGATGGCAATCAAATTCTTGCAGTTGGAAATACTCTAACATTTGAGGAAACAGGAATTGATAAACTTGCTGGATTTGAGGAAATTAAAAACTTTGCAGAAATTAAAAGCAATTCCGGTCTTAGATATATTCCTTTTGATAATTTTGTAAATGATATAAAAAATAAAATGGGTAAAAGGAGAATGATTTTAGTTTATTCACAGCTTGGCAATCCAATTGGAATTTATCAAGGCAATAGCGTTTTAGTAACTGTTCCATCTGATTTACCTAAGATGACTAGAATTAATATAGATGGTAAATCTCTCTATTTATATAGAGTTAATTATACAATTATTGATTCAAATTTAGTAAAATAAATTAACCCACCTACATAAAGGTGGGAATTTTTATAATACAAGAAGAATTAAAAATCCTCATAACATACATTTACTAAATTGGAAATCAATGCTATAATTTTAAATTATATTCATTACTAAAATTTAGCATTAGTAATTTATTTTTAGGAGGGTTTTCATGAAAATAACAAAAACTCAGATCATAACTTTTTCCACATTTTTATCCTTGATGTTTTCTTTACTTCCCGTGAAAACGTTAGCACTAACTTCAAATGACTCAAGTGTAGTACCTGTTGAAGATTTAAATTCTATTGCAACTATTAATGAATCAGGAATAGGTTTTATAACAAATGAAAACTATAATAACCTACCTGGTGCAACTTTAGGTTTTTCTACTAATTCAAATGTTAAAATTCTCAGCATAAAAAATCAAAATAATACCTATTACTTTAAAGATTTAAATAAGAATGGAAAACTTGACCCTTATGAAGACTGGCGCCTTGATTATGAAACTCGTATAAAAGATCTTGCATCTAAAATGACACCTTCACAAATTGCAGGGCTAATGCTTTATAGTTCCCATCAAACAATATCCCAGACTTCTATTACTAAAAGCTCAGATGATGGTATTGTTGGACAAGAAGACTTTCTTAAAAAAGGGCTTAGACATGTGCTTGTTACTCAATTTACTCCGTCAGAAGAATCTAAATTATCGCCTGCCCAGCTTGCTGCAATATGGAATAACAATGTGCAATCACTTTGCGAAAGTTTAGATCTTGGCATACCTGCAAATAATTCTTCAGACCCTAGGCATTCAGCTGAAAGCAAAACCAATGTAGAATATACAGTTGGCCCATCGACTTTATCCTTATGGCCATCTTCCTTAGGAATAGCTGCAACATTTGATTCAGAAATAATGAAGAAATTTGGACAAATAGCTTCATCAGAATATAGAGCAATGGGAATTTCAACAGCATTATCCCCTCAAATCGATATTGCAACCGATCCTCGCTGGGGCAGATTTAATGGAACATTTGGAGAAGATCCTTTTCTATCTTCTGATATGGCAAGGGCTTATGTAGATGGATTTCAAACTACATACAATTATGATAAAAACTATGAATTTAAAGAAGCTTTAGGCTGGGGCAAAGATAGCGTTAATGCCATGATAAAACATTGGCCAGGGGGCGGTGCTGGCGAAGGCGGAAGGGATGCACATTTTGAAAGTGGAAAATATGCAGTTTATCCTGGCAATAATTTCAATGCTCATTTAATTCCTTTTGTTGATGGTTCTCTTTCACTTAAAGATGGTACAAACCAAGCTTCTGCTGTTATGCCTTATTATACTATATCCTTTGGCCAAACTCCTGGTTCATATGATCCAATTTATAATAAAGGTGGAGATCCAACATTAAATCTTGGCAATGCTTATAGCGATTATATGATAACAGATCTTCTCCGTGGCAAATATAATTTTGATGGCGTTGTTTGTACTGACTGGGGAGTTGTTGGAAATTATGGCCTAGATTCAAATGCATCATTTAACGTAGGTGCTCTTTTTAGAGGAGTTGGAGCATTATGGGGAATAGACGACTGGTATGAAAGCGATTCTGTTAACACATTTGATGGAGTTGCAACTAGAGCTTATAGGCTTATAATGGCTGGGGTAGATCAATTTGGTGGGCTTGATAAATCTGAATATATTGTCAGAGCTTATGAAATTGGTATAGAAAAACAAGGGGAAGAATTTATGAAAAATCGCTTTGAAAAATCTGCTGAGCGTCTTTTAAGAAATATATTCTTACCTGGTTTGTTTGAAAATCCTTATTTAGATCCAAATGAATCAAACAAATTAGTTGGAAATGCTGATTACATGAATGCTGGATATGATGCTCAATTAAAATCAATTGTCATGTTAAAGAATGATGAAATGAGTAATAACTCTGGCAGCATACTTCCAAATAAGGGCAAAACTGTTTATGTACCTGGGATTTCTTCTGAAAATGATACAGAGACTATAAAAGTTTTAAAGAATTATTTTTCAAATATAGTGCTCGATGAAAATTTATTTGACAAAGATGGCAACCATTTAAAAAATGTGCTAGATTCAATAGATTTTGCTATATGCTTTATCACTAATCCAAAGCCATATTATTACGCTGGCTTTTGGCCTTCTGATGGATACATTCCAGATCTTGATCCTGACGGAAAAGAAATAACAGATATTGATGGAAAGCTTTTACCAAAGGAAAACCATGGATATGTTCCAATATCACTTCAGTATAGCGATTATACTGCAAAAGGAAAAGATGAAGGGGGATTTACAAGAGATATCAGCATTGCTGGAAGGCCAATAAAAGATGCAAATGGAAATATCACTTATGAAAACCGTTCCTATGCTCAGAAAACAACTAAAGCATCAAATAAGTCTCAGATGGATTTAGTAATTAAAACTAAAGAATTGTCCAGTTTAAAATCAAATCCATTCCCAGTAGTTTTATCTGTAACAGCTACAAATCCAATGGTGTTTGGAGAAGTTGAACCTTATGCAGATGCAATACTTATGAACTTTGGAGTCCAAACTCAAGCTGTACTTGATATAATAACAAATAAAAATGGTGCAAGACCAACTGCTCTCTTGCCAGCTCAAATGCCTAAAAATATGGATGAAGTTGAACGTCAATTTGAAGATGTTCCTAGAGATATGACCCCATATACAGATTCCCATGGAAAATACACCTATGATTTTGGATTTGGCCTTTCTTATGTCGAAAATAATGGCAAATGGGAAACTGTTGTTATTGATGATTCTATAAACAAAAACTATTCAAAATATGCTAATGCTACAGCCCTTACTATACCTGTTAATAAAGGCAAATAAAATGTATTACTCCTATTATACCAATGTTATAAAGCAGAAAATTACCAAATTTAAAACTGTTTCCTCCTTAAGGCTGGGAGGAAACAGTTTTTTAGTGCATTATCACTAACCCAATGTTATGAAGAGGTTTTTACCTCGCTTCTATCCTTTACAAATATCATAAATGTTAAAGATAAAGCGCAAGCTATTGATGAATATAAAAATAAATTAGAAAAGCCTATTTTATCTATTATAAACCCTAAAAGAGGGGGCGAAACTATAGATGATGACTGAGATGCTAAATAATATAACCCTGTAAATGCCCCAATTTTTGCTGGAGTTGCTTGAGATACCACAAGGGGATAGGAATTAATATTTATACATGCCCAAAATAATCCTCCAATAGATAAAAAACCTCTTATAATCCAAATGTTTCTTGAAAAATATAAAGCTATAAATACGCATAAAAGACCGCTTAACCCAATTAATATTGTCCTCTTCTTGCCAAGTTTACCTCCAATTATTCCAGCAGGTATTGCAAAAATTAAAAAGAATATGGAAAAAAAGGTTATAGAAAATGATGCCTCGCTTGGATCAATGCGCAAAAATTCTTTTCCATAAAGTGAAAACATAGCTTCCACTCCATTAAAGCTTATAAACCATAAAAAAATTGCAATGAGCAAAATTAAAACTTTTTTCACATCAGAAAATTTAACAAGTTTTAATCCTTCAAGATCATTTTCACTTGCTTCTTTGCTATCTTTAGGCTCTTTTATAAATTTTACCAGCATAAAAAATGCGAATAACATTAAAACTGTTACAAAGAAAAACGGCAATCTCTTATCCACTCTAAATAAAATAGATCCAAGTCCATAGGCAAGAACTGCTCCAAGGCCTCCCATAAAATTTATTATTCCATTTGCTCTTGACCTATGTTCTACAGGAGTTATATCTGGCATAAGCGCTATTACCGGACTTCCAAAAGTGCCCATAGAAATGTTTGTTAAAATAATTGTAGCTACAAGCATAATAAGCCCAGTATGAAAAGGTATAATTGAAAATAAAACTGCAGCAAGTGGAAGCCCCACCATAATATAAGGCATTCTACGGCCAAACCTTGTATGTGTTTTATCGCTTACCATTCCAATTAAAGGAAGCATAACTACAGCAAACATATTATCAATTGTCATAAGCCATCCAATTTGCTGTTTGCTCTCTAGGAAATTGCTTAAAAAAATTGGTACAAATGCGTTATATATAGCCCATAAAAGGCTTGTAGAAAAAAAGCCAAATCCCAATATGAAGGTGAGCTTTTTATTAAAAATTCCTTTTTCCATTTTACACCTCTAATTTTATTTTTGCTAAAATATCTGGAACATTTGTTATAATTCCTGTTACTCCTTTTTCAATTAATTTTCTTAAATCGCTTTCTTCATCTACTGTAAATGGATTTATCATTAAACCAGATTCTAAAAATCCCTTCATTTGATCCTCGCTTGCATTTAAGATGTTAAAGTAAAATGGATGAAGTGCATCTGCTTTTATGGTCTTAGCATATTCCCAAGGCTTATAAAGGCCGCTCATATAAAGTGCACCTGTTTTTATATGGGGGGCTATCTCTTTACATTTAAATAGCGAATAGTGGTTAAAAGAAGATATAATAATATTTTCATCATAATCATATTTTTTAATTAAATCAATTACAGCCTCTTCTATTCCGTTGTATAAAATTACACCAGTTTTTAATTCAACATTAACAAGCAAAGAGTTTTTGCGTGCAAGACTTAAAACCTCTTCAAATAGAGGAATCTTTTGCCCACCACCTGCATCTGCAAGTAAAAGATCCTTATAATCATATGAACATACAAGCCCTTTTAAATTTGTAGTTCTATCTAAAGTTTCATCATGAATAACCACAAGCTTTCCATCTTTTGAAAATTGAACATCAAGTTCAAATCCATCGCATTTTGCGTAAATTGCCGCTTTAAAAGCTTCCATTGTATTTTCTGGTTTTATTGTACATGCTCCTCGATGTGCAAAATTTAAAACTGTCTTAGTTCTCATCCTTGATCCTCATTTCATAATAAATAGTATATCCTAAAAGCCCAGCACATGTTGCAAAGGCTTCTCCTGTTAAAACCTGACCAGTGTTTAAGTCAAAGCTTTCACAAGCAAAACCGTTATCTAACTTAAGATCTGACAATTGTTCAAGCCTGCCCTTTGTTTTAAATGATAAAATTTCATTTAAAATGCCCATTAGCCATGGATAAGGTGTATGCTCACAGCCTACACTGTTTCCAGTTATACTTTTATAAAAGTACTTGTTTTTAGGAGAATAAATAAAATCATATGTATTTTTTAATATTAAATCATCATTTTCGCAAAATCTATAATATGGCAAAAGTATCAAGCTTCCTGGAGGATCATCGTATAATTCCTTATTTCCATTTTCATCTACTGCCCAAGCAAACATGCTTAAATCTTCATCACTTTGTATAATGCAATGCTTCATTATACTCTCCTTTATGCTCTTTGCCTTATCTATATCTATTAAAGAATTTCTTTTAGCAAAATCATAAGCTTTATATACTAGAACATTATCATAAGTTAAATAAGGGTAAAGAACAGGGTCATCAGATGGGTTAAGCTCAGTTGAATAAAGGCCTAATTTTTCATTATAATGTTTATCAAATTCTAAAAGGATAGATTGAATGCCATCAATTATTATTTCATCATTTAAAACACTACTATCACCAGTAATATTTATATAACTTTGAACAGCTATAATATATGCTGCAAGTTCATCTAATTCAAAGCCTGGATATAAGGAAGATCCATTTAAATATAAAGCATGTTCTCCTAAATTTTTAAAATACCTTGTATATGAAGTTTTTAAAACATCTTTAGCTTTATCTTGATCAAAAACGCAAATTCCAGGAAAACTCCAAAGAAGGCTGTCTCTAGACCAAAACGCTGCACTTACATAGTATTTTGGACTCCTTGAAGTAAGAAGTACCAAACTTTCAGTATCTAAGGTATATGCTGTAGAATAAAAATATGAAAACAACAGATTCTTATTCATCATCTCCTCTAGCCTATGATTTTTATGATATATAAACTTTTTGCAAAGCCAAGATATTAAATCAAAATAAAGCTTATGTCCTCTCCTTCTAAAATCTATTCCTAAAGTAGCAGCTCCATCGCTTTCAATATTTAAAGTGAAGTAAAAATTAACAATAGTAGTAGATTTAGGGCTTACATATACTTCTTTTACGCTTGATATTCCATTTACTTCATCATGCACAGCATCATCTGAAGAAATAGCTAATGAAACTAAATTTAAAGAACCACCTAGTTCTAATATTAATGAGTTTGTCCATTCGTGTACAAAAATTCTTTTATTATCATCTATTTTCTTTGGGTGAAATACCGTAGATTGTGATATTTCCCAGTTAATCTTTACACCTGCTTCAAACTTTAATTCTTTATCGTTGTTATTTTGAATGGATAAACTCATGACAAATCCTTTGCGCCCAATAGGAGCATAAATTCTACTGGACATTTTAACATTGTTATCCAAATCATAATTAAAATATGGTATAAAGTTTTGTATATAGCCACATTTAGTTACTTTTAATGTAAGATCTTCTTCATTTAACTTAACAAATGGACTTATAAAACCTTTTCCGCTAAAATCTATCATGCTATTTGTCTTATCTAATATTACATTAACAGAATCAATGGTACCATTTTTAGAAATAATAGGTATTGACACATATTCATTTCCCGTTAAATAATTTTCTATGTATTCCTTAATTGGAGTTGGTACGGTTAAAATTTTTTTCATATTCATCCCCTCTTACATATAAAATTAAGAGCATTTTCCCTAAAGATTTTCTTTATATCAAAATCTTTAATTCCTATTTCATAGCAAGCTCTCAATTGATCTAATAAATACCTTATAGCATATCCTCTTGGAAACCATTCTGAGTCGCTTCCATATATTATCCTACAAGGCCCAAAATTTTCATAAAACTTTCTAAATAAATCCTTTAAAGTTAATTCATAAGGCATAAACCTTATCCACTCGTTATTGCCACTGGTATCAACATAAACGTTATGACAAGCCCACATAAGCTGCAAAAGCTCCCTAACATACCCACATCCAAAATGAGGAATAATAAAGTCTACTTTAGGAAATCTTTTTGCCACATTGTGAATTATAATAGGGTTTATGTTCACACCTCCACCAATTCCTCCTCCTCCGCCTAAAATTCCAAAGTGAATTACAACCGGCATTTTATATTGTTCACAAACTTCAAATACCTTGTTAAAATTTGGATCATCAAGTGGCTGTTTTATAAGTGGAGCTAAGATTTTATATCCTGTTAAACCATTTTTTGCTGCATAAACTAGCTTTTCAGAAGCATCTTCATCTGTAATTAAATGATGTGCAAATAATATAAATCTATCCCCAAACTTTTTAAAAAGCTTTATGGCATTTTCATTTCCTCCTGATGTTAAAAAAGCTATTTTTTCCACATTGCATG
The DNA here is from genome assembly GCA_031549885.1 of Clostridiaceae bacterium. GTDB lineage: Bacteria > Bacillota > Clostridia > Clostridiales > Clostridiaceae > WQUF01. The sequence goes on along the minus strand of JAVBPD010000093.1, from coordinate 4,523 downwards.
TATCAAGCTCCTTTATCCATCTGTTTGCTATTTCTTCTAAATCATCTAATGGTTTTTCTGCATCTGGAAAGCTCCAAGCTTTTAACCATTTGCTATTTATTTCCTCTGATTTAAGCTTAATATACTCATATTTTTCAAATCCATTCTCCTTTATATACTCATCTTCATAAGGTTTTAACCAATTATCTGAAGAAATTGGAAAATGACCGTGGAAATCCACTATTTTAAAATCAAGCTTTATTTCCATTGAAACATTCATTTACCTACATCCCTTTCTGCTTGCACAAGGTTTAAGCAATTCATTTTCATATTTTCTATAAAGTTCTACATTAGTATCGCTAAAGTAAACGCTTTTTAAGCGCTTTAATTCATCTAAATTTACAGGTCCTACAATGGTCTCTTCTTCGTTAAAAGTCATAGCTTCCTTTATTACACCGCTTTTTATCAAATAAACAGGGGCAAAAATTCCTGCTTTGCCAGTAAAAACCACCTGTCCTATGGTTCCAACTAAACTTGATTTTAAACCATAGACATTTGCTTCTGAAACCCTTGGCCATATACCTCTTAAAGCCAAATGATAATCATATTCTTCCATATTTGCAATAGGAATTATTACAATTTCTGCTCCAAGTTTTTTCAAAATTTTAAATGTTTCATAATAGGTCGCATCCATGCAGACAGGAAAACCTATTTTTCCTATGGCTGTGTCTAAAACTTTAAATTTATCATAAGCGCTAAATCCAAATTCTACCTCTTCTTTAACAAGGTGAGCTTTGCTTTGAGTTCCTAATAATTCTCCTGATGGTCCAAACATAAAGTTTTGATTGTATAATTTATTTTCTAAAACTAAAGGAATGCTTCCGGCCATTATAAACATGCCATATTCCTTTGAAAGTTCTCCAAAAATGCTTATAAATGTGTTTTTTAAATAAGGAGTTAAAGCTTTAACTATTGGCTTAATATCGACATCAATTGATTTTCCCTTTTTTTCTTCATTGTTTGATTCTTTAAATAAATTTTTAATAAAAGGTATAATTCCAAGTAACAGCAATCCATTTTCTTCAGGAAAGCATATTAAGCTTGCATTTTTCTTTGATGCTATTTCAATGTGATTGTTCATAGCTTTAATGTAATCTTTTACACTTTTAAAAATCTTAATTTTAACTTGTGCAGTAGCTACAATTAAGTTTTTCCTATCTATAATAGTATTCTGTTTTTTTATATTGAGAGATTTTATATAATTTTTTATTTTTTTATCCGAAACTGTTATTTTAAGGTAAATATTTATTAAACTGCAGATAAATTTAACTAACAGATTCAACTCAATAGCTCCTCCTTATGGTTTTTATATAAATCATAATTAAAATACTCATAAATTGGAAAATCTTCATAGGCTTTTTTTAAATCCTCTGCCTTTAAATGCGCTACTTTAGAATTTATAAATCCGCTGCCATCGTGGGAAGTTTTACAAGGGCCAATTATGCTGCTAGATATGTTATTTGCATTTACAACATATGTGCAATTTTGCTGAGCTTCTTGCCATGGGCCAGCTAATATCATCTCTTTAGAAAAATCTTCTTTTTTAAAAATTTGAGAATTAATTATGATTTTAGCCCCTAGCGACGTTGCAATTCTAAGTACTTCAGGTTTATAAATATCAACATCTACACATAAAAATATGTTCCCAAATTGAGTATTTAATACATATATGTCATTACATCTTTTTAAATTATTAAATAAAGATAAATTTAAATGAGTAGCCTTAGATATGCCTAAAATTTGCCCTCTTTTATCGATTAAGCACAGGCATAGATAATCATCATGAATAAATAAAGGAGGCACTAAAAATAAATTATAATATTTAGCATAAGAGATATAACCTTCAAGATCAAAAAAACTAATTGGAATAAAGCTTGGGGTTATAACTAAAATATCGCAAGTTTCTTTCAGCTTGCACAAATCGTTTTCAATCACTATTTTTGTATCTATCAAATTAAACACCTTCTATAAACTTCCTTTAAGATATTTTAACAGATTAAATAATCTTAAACAATAAAAATCAGGTGTCTACCTGATTTTTCATGGCTTTACAGCTCTTGTTGCAATGTACTGTGGTATGTACTCGCTTAAAGCTAAATCCCTATTTTTATCTTCATATAAATCTGTAAGTATAAATCCAGCCTTTAATTGACCACCTATTTGTTCCTCTAAAGTATGGCTAAATTGTATACCATCATTGCTTTCTTTAAGCTTATTAAAAAGTTCTTTGTCCTTTAATGGATTGTATGGCAATTTATTTGTTAAAACAAGAGGAAGCTTTTCAACATCGTCAAATAAAAAATTAATTCCATTGTCCATGCCAGCAAGAAGCACACCACAAGATTTTAAAACTCTAAAGCATTCATTCCAAATATGATAAACATCTTCCACATAGCAATTTGAAACAGGATGGAATATTATATCAAAAGTCCCATCATCAAATGGAAGCCTTTTAGTCATATCCCCTTTTACAATGTTAATTGAATATCCTTCACGTATGCTCACCATCTTATCGCTTTCAAGTTGTTTATCAGAATAATCAAATACAGTTCCACTGGCTCCTAGCCCTGCAAAAATTGGCATTTGCTGCCCTCCACCACAGGCAAGGCCTAAAATATTAACATTTGAAAGCTTAGAATCCTTTAAAAAAGGCAAAAACCAATCCTTTGGAACAGGTTTAATAGGAGTTAAAACCACATCCCATTTTCCTTTTGTTGCATTTATATATTCTTCATGTGAAACAGGAATGCCCCATTCCCAGCCTTCTTCCACCCATTTATCAATGGTTTTTGAATTAATATCTCTATAGTTTTCATCAATCACAAACTTCACCTTCTTTTATATTTTTCTTGAAAAAATTAAATTTTTGCAATATGATTAATTTTATCACAAATAGTTCTTTCAGAGGTGAAAATAATGAGCAGTATCTTTACTAAGCTTAAAATAAAAAATGTAATTTTTAAAAACAGAATTGTAATGGCTCCTATGGTGCGATTTGGACAAAAGTGTGAAAATGGTATTATGGGAGAAGAACTTTTAAATGAATATTTAAATGCTGCAGACAAAGAAATCGGCCTTATTATAAGTCAAGCTCTTTGTGTGTCGCCAAATGGTTTAGCTTTAGGAAGACCTTGTGTCTACGATGAATCACATGTAGAATACATTAGAAAAATCTCTAGAGCTTGCCATAAAAATGGAACAGCATTTTTTGTTCAATTGTCATATCCAGGTTTTGCTTTTAATGATAAATCTTCAAAAGACATAAACTCTCTAACTACAAATGAATTAAAATTAATTAAAGAAGAATTTGTAAATGCAGCTTATATATGCAAAGAAGCTGAAGTTGACGGCGTTGAATTTCATGGTGCCCACACATTCTTTTTAAATATGATCACTTCTGGCAAATCTAATAAGCGAAATGATATTTACGGAGGTAGCCTTTTAGAAAGATTGAATTTTGTAAAAGAGATCATAGATTCGGTCAATAGATTTTCAGATGATGACTTTATAATTTCCTATAGAATGGGCTGGACTGATAGTTTAGATGAGGACATACTCACTGCAAAGGCGCTAGAAAATTTAGGAATTAATATGATACACATATCAAGCGGCATCCCTTCTGATAGGAAATTAAATCTGCCAAATAATTTTGAATTTAATGATATAGTTTATACTGCTTGCAAAGTAAAAAAACATATAAATATTGCAACTATTGCTGTAAATGATATCAGAACTTTAAAAAGGGGCAACGAGTTAATAAAAACAAATTCTGCAAACTTTGTGGCTTATGGAAAGCCATTTCTTGCTGACCCAAGCTTTGTTTTAAATTCCGAAAAAAATATGGAATATGAATCTTGTTTAAAATGCAAAACTTGTGCATGGTTTACAGATGGTTCAAAATGCCCTGGTAGAAAGAGGTTATAATTTTTTATAAAAGAATAAAGCGATGAGGATTAAAAAGATTCTTTCTCAAGAAATGAGTAAGAATCTTTTTTTATAAATTTAAGGTTCTATTTATAAAATTACTCTCATAAACATTAAATACATATAATTTTGCGGAGTGTAAAAATGGATAATGAATATGACTATGAAATTAATATAGAAGATTTAAACCTTGATATTGATTTAGAAAATTTAAAAAGCCGTGATGAAATTAGAAAAGAATTAATTTTAACTGATACAATTAAATATTCAAACACCATAGAATTTATAAATTTAAACAATCTTGTGGAAATTGACCCTTCGATTAATTTTTTTGACTATCCAGATAATGAGGAATTTTTAGACCTCGTTTCATCTATTGAGCACTTTTCTATAATAAATCCCCTACTTGTCATAAAAAATGAAGGTGATAACGAATATACAGTAGTAAGTGGTCGCAGCAGGCTCCTAGCACTGCGTAGCCTTTATAAAAATAGCAAAGATGATAGATTTTTATCTGTTCCTTGTATAATATTAGATAGCAAAGCAAGTCCTAGCCTAAT
>JAVBPD010000127.1:0-7235 GCA_031549885.1 Clostridiaceae bacterium | reverse complement strand
TTAAGCTTTGGATGTCGTTTGAATTGAAAGTCGATTAGTTTTCTCAGTTGTTGAATTTGCTTTCTTTCAATTACAGTAGCACATATTGTTTCAAATGATACCCCATAAGGTGTTGTACGGGTTTTTGCATATGAGTCAGTATCAATTAAATCTTCGTCCATGGCAAAATTGAATAAAGACATACCATTGTCGAAAATTGGGGCAGGTTCTGTGATTCTTCCAGTCTGATTATCACGAAGTATACCAAAATTCCCAAAATGCCTATCTTCATTGTATATAACAGCGTCAAACACGAGCATATTGCGTAAATGCTCTAAGAAATTAGAGCCTAGTTGGTTATAATAATCAAGACAAGCTTTAATCCCACCTGTCCGAACAATTCTGCCAATTGGCACATAGGCGGTATCAATATTGGTGAAAAGCTTACATTTGGAAGCAAGAATTCCTTTCCAGTTTTCCAAATCATAGCATATAGCATTAATCCCCATAGCATTTGCAATTTGATAAGCATAATATTCACTGTATGGTTCTTTACCAGCGTTTGCTGCACCAAATGTACCACCTTTATAAAGATAGATTCCATCGTTTTCAATATAGCGCCAAGCTTTTGGCAACATACCGTGTGTGGTTAGTTCTGGTGATGTTGTGAATGCATCATGGCTTTGTCCTGCGCCTGTATAAGCGACTAAAGATAAAATCTCTGAAAATTTATTTTCATATAAATTATAATCATTGAAGCTTCCTTTGAATCCTTTTGGTGTGATCCAGAAGCTGTCGTTTAGCGATAGTCCTTTGCAAATATCGATAATACCTTTCGTGTCATTCATCGAAAGATTCAACGTTTTTAGAATCTCATTGACAAATGTTCTATTTTTGGGAATTACTCTATTTTGTAGCCATTTTATAATGCCGTTGTTGTTACACTCTAATTCTAATGGCAAAAGGTTTGTTTTTGTTTGGTTGATATCTATAATGTTTGCGACAAGACCTTCGATGCCTTTTTCCTGAAGGCTGAATGTTATTAATGTTTCATCATATAATTTCAATTCATATAAATCTTCCATGCGCCTTGCCCCCTCTCTTTTTTGATAACATCTAGGGTATGCTCTTTATTTTGAGTTTTTAATCATGCGTACCTTTTGCCTTTAACGCCCCTGGTACGCTAGGGTTAGATGCCCTTACCCAATGTTAATACAGGTTTTTACAAACAACACTATTCCTTACCCTCAGAATTGTTTAATCGTTTGCCTTAGAGCCGCAGACTAGAGCATACATCCACGGGTAACTATATATTCTGTATTAACGTAGAACTCGAAGTCCTTAGGGTAGTCAAGTTGGCTTGATAGCATTTCTGCTTCAAGCCCCTAGCTTTTAGCTATGGGGTGAGTTGACTATATTGATCATAATGAGTCAAAAATGAAAATTTTATGTAATTATAACATTAATTCATGATTTGTCAACATGATAATTTAGTGAAAATGAAAAAATAGCTTGATTAATGTTAGCGTATGTATTAAATTTATATTTAAATAAAATTTAGGGTGGGATCGTATGATAAGAGTAAGAGTTCCAGCTACTTGCGCTAATTTAGGTCCAGGTTTTGATGCTTTAGGCTTAGCTTTTAATATTTATAATACTGTTGAGGTTCAAAAAATACATTCTGGTCTTATAATTGAAGGATGTGACAAAAAATATAAAAATGAAAATAATTTAGTTTATACATCTATGAATAAGGTTTTTCAATTAGCAAATTATAAACCATCTGGAATTAAAATTAATATAAAATCAAATATAAAAGAATCAAGCGGTCTTGGGTCAAGCTCCTCCTGCATTGTTGCTGGTGTTTTTGCTGCAAATGAAATTGCAAACAGCAGATTAACCAAAGTGGAGCTTATGGACTTAGCAGTTAAAATAGAAGGGCATCCTGATAATGTAATTCCAGCTATTTATGGCGGGCTTATTATTTCAATGATAGATGAAGGAAAAATTTACTTTAAAAAAATTTCCATAGATAAAAAGATAAAGTTTTATATATTGACTTCAGATTTACAAAAATGTTCTACAAAGGAGCTCAGAAAAAGCCTTCCAAAATATATTTTGCTTAAAGATGGGGTGTTTAACTTAAGCCATAGCCTTATGCTGGTGGAAGCTCTTAGAGATGGGGATTTTGATTTAATTGAAGCAAGTTCAAAGGATAGATTTCATGAGCCTTTTAGAAAAAAAAATATAAAAGGATATGATGAGATTTATAAAAAAGCTATGGAGTGCGGTGCAAAGGCTTTAGTTATAAGCGGTGCAGGGCCTGCGCTTCTTGGCATTTTTAACGATGGAAATATTGATGAATTTAAGAATTACTTACATGGTTTAGAAAATTCTTGGGACATAAAAAAATGTGATGTGGATGATGTTGGCGTTATCGTAGAAAATAATATTTAAAAAATGGAGGAAAATTATGGATAAATTAAATATTGCAATTTTAGGCATGGGAAATGTAGGGCAGGGAGTTTTAAGGATCTTAAATGAAAATAAAGAGGAAATAGCTAAAAGATCTGGTGTAGAAATCGTAGTTAAAAAAGTTTTAGTTAAGAATATTAATAAAAAAAGAAGCGTTCAATTAGAAGAAGGGGTTTTAACTGATAATTTTGATGAAATATTAAAAGATGATTCTATTAAAATAGTTATTGAATTAATTGGTGGTTTAAACCCTGCTAAAAGCTATATGATTGATTTAATGAAGGCTAAAAAACATGTGGTTACTGCCAATAAATTAGCTATTGCAGAAGAAGGAGACGATCTTTTTGATGAATCTATAAATAGCAATATTTTATTTTGCTATGAGGCTAGCGTATGTGGAGGAATTCCAATTATAAATGGCATAAATACAAGTTTAACAGCAAATAAAATAAATAGCATTTTTGGAATTATGAATGGTACAACAAATTATATTTTAACAAAAATGTCTAATGAAGGGTGTCCATTTGAAGTCGCTTTAAAAGAAGCTCAAAGCCTAGGGTATGCTGAAGCTGACCCAACATCAGATGTTGAAGGTTTTGATGTTATGTACAAATTGGGAATACTTTCAAGAATTGCATTTGGGGTAAAGACAAAAAATATATATAAAGAAGGCATAACAAAAATTAAACCTATTGATATTAAATATGCGAAAGAATTAGGATATGTAATAAAAATGCTTGCTGTTGGTAGAGAAGAAGAGGGAAGTTTAGAATTAAGGGTACATCCTGCAATGATTCCTTTTAACCATCCTTTAGCAAATGTAAATGATTCGTTTAATGCAGTTTTAATTAAAGGAAATGCTGTTGGAGATTTAATGCTTTATGGAAGAGGAGCTGGAGATCTTCCTACTGGAAGCGCTGTGGTTTCTGATATTATATCTATAATAAATAAGATGAATTCAAAGTTTATAAACGAAAATATTGTGGTTGATAGAAATTTAAAATTAAAATCTATTGATGATGTGGAATGTAAATATTATATAAGGATAATGGTGAAAGATCAGTATGGAGTAATGGCAAATATTTCATCTATATTTTCAAGCAATAAAGTTAGCCTTCTTTCTATTATACAAAAAGCTGATAGAAAAGATAATAATGTAAATTTGGTATTTATAACACATAAATCTAAAGAATCTAGCATTAAAAAATCGCTTAAAGAGATAGAAGAATCAGATGAGCTTTATAGCGTTAGAAATCTTATTAGAATTGAAAGCTAAAGAGAGGGTGAAATTATGGACTTTAATGAAAGGGCAAAGAATTGGGATAGCGGTCTTAGAAGTAAAAGAGCAGAATTAATAGCTGATGAGATTTATAAAAGGGTTAGAGATCTAGATTGTGAAAATTTTAAGGTTTTGGAATTTGGCTGCGGTACTGGTTTAATTAGCTTTTGCTTAAAGGATAAATTTAAAATCATTGATCTTTTTGATACATCGGAAGGTATGAAAGAGGTTTTAAAATCTAAGATTAAAGAATCTAATTTAAATAATATGATGGTATTAGACAGCATAGATAATGATGCTAAATATGATGTGATTTATTCCTCTATGGTTATGCACCATATTGTAGATGTTAAAAAAACTATTGATGAGTTATTTGAGCTATTAAATGATGATGGGTGTTTATGCATTGTTGATTTAGTAGAAGAAGATGGAACATTTCACAAGGCGGAAGAAAATTTCATCGGTCACAATGGGTTTAATGTAGAATCATTTGAGAATTTAATGAGAAAAACTTCATTAAAAGAGGTTTCTTCTGAAATATTTTATCATGGAGAAAAGGAAGTTTTAGGGGAGAAAGCTAAGTATTCATTGTTTATTGCTGTGGGAAGAAAATGAGAATAACCGATACAGGTGATAACATTAGAACGAAATATTTCTAAGAGAGGGTAAGATGTTTGTAAATATTGATGATTTAAAGTTTAGTCAGATTTATTTATCTAAAAAGAAAATTGATGATATCTTAAAGTGGTTTAAACCATCTTTAGAAAATTTTAATCCTGTTCCTTTTAGAGACTTTTTAGGAAATGGAGATTTAACATTAACAGATGGTCATACAAGAACTTATGTGGCTTGGTTAAATGGACTAAAAAAAATACCTGCAGTTTATGATAATGATGAAATAGTAACATGTGAATTAGGTCACGAGTTATATGTAACTGATACTATTTGGTGTAAAAGATTTAATATAAATCATGTTTCGGATTTTTCAAATAGAATTTTAAATCAAGAGGAATATGAATTATTATGGAATAATCGCTGTAGGTTTTTGCAAAATTTGGTTAAAACTTTGGAAAGTGGGATAATTAATAGGGAAGATTTTAAAAATAAAGAACAAAAGCTTTTAAATAAGGGATTATATGTTTATGGAATATCTTCTGATTATTCAATTTTATATTGCGAAGATTTGCATGGCAAACAATTTAATGTGGACTTTTAAAGTTGATGTGAGGGAGAATATGAAACTTAGAAATTTAGCTACAATATATATTTTTAATGATGATAAAGTTCTTTTAATTCATAGAGTAGGATCCAGACTATTTAATGGACCTATTTGGGCTGGGATAGGAGGGCACTTTGAAAAAGATGAGTTAAATGATCCTAAAGCTTGTGTGATTAGAGAATTGTTTAAAGAAACTGGTATCGATGAGTCAATGATTAAGGATCTATCTTTAAATATATAACTTTAAGGAGAACACAAAATGAAATAAGGCAGCAATATATATTTTTTGCCAAGATGGATAAAGCTATTGATATTCCTGATTCAAATGAAGGAGAAATAAAATGGGTAAAATTAGATGATCTTTTTTCATTAAATATGGCATTTAATAATACTAAATGCCTAGAGCACTATTTTGAAACTGGAAAAAATGATCATGAGGTTTATTCAGGAGCTGTTAGCATAATAGATGAAAAAGCTGTTATGGATTTTAATTGTTTAAAATCTTATGAGTTTGTATATTAATAGGAATTAGATGAATATTGTAACCAAATGATTATAGAAATAATTAATTGACAAGAGAGATGTGAATGACAACACGTCTCATAAAAACAAATTAGGAGATGAATGTATGTCTGTCATTTTTAGAAGCTATACAAGTGAAGCAGGATATTCTGCTGATTTCAAGAAAATATGTGATTTTTTGATTCGTATAAATTCTGAAAAAGTCATTACACCTAACTACCTGTGGGCAAGGTGGGTATGGCAGTTTGGACCATATATGAGTATGGAACATCTGTCACGTATTGGTGTTGTTGAAGACAATGGAAAGATTGTTGGACTTGTAACTTATGAAAGTGGTCTTGGTGAAGCCTATTTTTGCATCGATGAGGAATATACTTTCTTGAAATCACAGTTTATTGATTACGCTGTCAAAAATTTAAGTTTGAATGGTAAAATAAAAATATCGTTGCCTGATGGTGATATCCCAATCCAACAAGTAGCGATTCAAAAGGGTTTTATACCAACTACTCAAAAGTCTTCTGTATCAATTATTGATATAGGCTCTAATGAGTATACTCTTCCAAATGGCTATAAAATTATGAGTTTTAGCGATAATGGTTTTGATGTTGACCGTTATTATAATGCAATTTGGAGAGGATTTAACAACCAACGTCAACGAAATGAAATAGAAATGGAATCAATGAGAAGACGTGAAGGTTTTAACGCTCCATACTTAGACTTAGATTTAAGAATTTTAGTTGTAGCTCCAAATGGCGATTATGCTTCACATTGTGGAATGTGGTGTCTACCAGATAATAAATATGCTTATGTTGAACCAGTTTTTACCTTGCCGGAATATCGCAAGATGGGATTGGGCAAAGCGGCAGTCCTAGAAGGTGTAAAAAGATGTGGCAGACTTGGAGCAAAACAAGCATATGTACTTTCATCACAGCAGTTCTATTATAGTATTGGTTTTTATCCTGTTCAGAACGAAACATGGTGGGAGTTGCATACAAAAATAGAAAATCCAAAGAACAGCTAAAGCAACTATGAATGTATTAGGTTTAAAAAATACAACTTTTTATAAGCTAGTAAAACTATATGAAAATAAGGTGGCAAAATGAGGACTATGAACTTAGCAACAGATTGTGTTGCACTTTCAAAAATCACAAAGTATATTTTAGACATTAAAAATATCTATGAAACACTTGATATAAATTCTTCAAATGATTTAAGAAATAACAGAATTGCTCAACTTGCAGTTACACAATCAATTACAAACATATATGAGACGAAAAAGCATATACAAAATTCAACAATTGAAACTTTAGTTTATTTTAATGGCATAATATTAAAAACAGCTAGACACATATCAAGTCATGATTATGAACAGGTAGATTTTGAAATTATATTTAAACTTGTTAAAAGATTATTAAATCCCAATTGTAAAAATGAAATTCAGTCTTTTATAGAAAATAATAAATATAAGAAGTAGGAGGTAATTCAGTATGATTAATATAAATGATATTAAAAATATTATAAAAGATGGCAACTTTACCTTTAGAAATATTGATAAGATTGGCATTTTTGGATCAGTTGCTCGTGGAGAACAAGATGATACATCTGATATTGATGTAATCGTTAGTTATATTAATAATACTGATGAAGTATCAGATCAAACTATTGATGAAATAGATAACTTCATTGTAAGTTTCGAAAAAATAGCAAATTCATATGGAGTTCCAAAGGTTGACCTTGTAACGCTTAATGGAGTCTTAAAGT
>JAVBPD010000031.1:0-89722 GCA_031549885.1 Clostridiaceae bacterium | reverse complement strand
CTGTTTTAAATTTTCTGACAGAATACCTCCTATCTTTTGCCAGTTGTAAAAAATCCATCATCAATCCTCCTATTGCTTTTCTTTATTTTTCATTGTATGATACAAGAAATTTATTATCAAGTACGCACATTTTTGTTCCCTTATGAGTATATTTTGGAGGACTTATGAAAATGTAAAAATTAAAAGCAAGCCTACATATTGAATATAGGCTTGCTTTTATTATATACGATATTTTTGATATGTCTTAATTGACTATTTCTGCAATACCTTCATTCATTGTTATACTCCTCAATAACAAATTCATTGTTATCGTTAATTTTCACATAAAAAATTTCATCAAATTCCTCTTCTAAACTTGGCAATTGCAATTTTGAATGTGTCTTTATTATTGCTATAGGAGGCAACTTTTCTTTTCCAAATCTGTTTTTATTTCTCACTAGCGATTTATTTACAATTGATTCAAAATAATATCCTATTACTTTAAAATTATGTTCTTTTGCCATATCAATATATTTTTTTCTATCTTCAATTGTAGTATTTGTATTATCTATTACAAAAGACTGCTTTGCTTTAAAACAAGCTTCTACTAATATTTTTTCTCTATTTCTAGTCTTTAACATATCCAAATTTATTCTAATATGAGTCTTATAAAACTTATATTTATAAAATTCACTTTTTCCTGAGGCTTGTATACCTATAAAAATTATTATTTCCATAATATTCACCATCCAGCCTACATTTTTATAATATTATAATTTTGTAGACTTATCTCTTAAAATATCTAACCTCTTAGCCTTTTCATAGGCAGCTTCTAAAAACTCTTCAGGCTTCATTGATTCATAACTAAAATTCATGACCTCAAGTGCTGTTGCACCAAGAAAATTAGAATATGCAATTTTTTTCATAGTTTCTTCCCAATTAATATTTCCATCAAATGGCAATCTATGTTGATCCTCATCTCCTGCGCCATTTATGTACCCATCATTATCGTGAAGATGAAGAGTCATGAGTTTTTCTCCATAACGTGTTAATAAATCCTCATTAGGTGTGCGACAATTGTGATGGCCACTATCATAACAAAATCCAATCCTCTTTGATTTAATTTCATTAAAAACTGCTTCAATATGGTCTGTTGTCCTAAGATTCTCAACAGCCACATTTACATTCCTTTGCTCTGCTCTTTCAACAATGGATTTTATGCGATCAATCCCTAATTTATTTACACAAGGTGGATTGTTTCCATTAGTTAGATGAAGGACCATAGTTGGGATATTGTATGTACTGCAATCATCTATATATGAAATCAAGCTTTCTGTTAACTCTTTACCTTTAATATTATCAAGCCATAAATTGTTTACATCTTCATAAGGAGTGTGTATATCTTCTATAAATAATCCTGCATTTTGAGCATACTTAGGGTGAGAATGAAAGTCCCAACAGCCAAAATTATCGCTCCACCAAATCTTAACACCGTCAAATCCAGCCTTTTTAATAAGGCGGTATCTTTCTTTTGTTTCTAAATCATAGCCAAACCAAATATAAATTGTAATCATAAATTAAAAGTCCTTTCATTTATTCATTATCTTTAGTTTATCTAAAACCCTATTATAATATATAATTAATGTTATCACTGAACATTAATTTTTTAAAGGAAATGATTATAGAAAGGAAATGTTTATGAATAAAGAAACTATACAAGAATTAGCAAAATATATTTTAGACGCTCAAGATAATCTGCAAGAAATTAAAAAAATAACTCTTAATCTCTATCCTAATTTATCCATTGATGATGCTTATCTCATCCAAGAAGATGTTATTTGTGAAAAGATTAAAAGAGGGGATAAAATTTCAGGTCCTAAAATGGGTTTAACAAGCCTTGCAAAGTTAAGCCAGATGAATGTCACTGATCCAATCTATGGTTTTGTTTTTAATTCAATGATCATCAGTGAAGCTATGAATATTTCAAATTTTATACATCCAAAGGTTGAACCTGAAATAGGATTTGTCATGGCAGAAGATATAAAAGGCGCAAATGTAACAAAAGAGGATATTTTAAAAAAGGTAAAATATATTTTTCCTGCAATGGAGATCATAGATAGCCGCTATAAAAATTTTGATTTTACTCTGCCTGATGTTATTGCAGACAACACTTCAGCAGCAGGTGCAGTATTTGGCACATATGTAGCTTTAGGTAAAAATATAGATTTAGCAAAAGTTGAAGTTTCCCTTAAAATAAATGGCCAAACTGTTGGAAATGGAGCTGGCGCAGCTGTAATGGAGCATCCTGCAAACTCTGTAGCATGCCTTGCTAATATGCTTTTTAAGAAAGGCAAATTTATTAAAGCAGGAGAGCCTATTTTAACTGGAGGAATTACTGCAGCATACAAGTTATCAAAAGGCGATGTTGTAGCAGCAGTTTTTAATAGTGGTTTAGGAAGTGTTCAATTTAGAGTTATTTAAAAGATAATATTTTTAAAATTTATATTGACCCTTACACGACGTAATGCTTTAAAATTTTCCTTAAAGAGGGGATGTGTAAAATGCTTAGAATAGGTGATGCTTCAAAAAAATTTAATATTTCAAATAGAACGCTTAGATATTGGGAAGAAGAAGAAATTTTAAAAAGCACTAGAATGGAAAACGGATACAGATTTTATGATGATGAAAATACTGTAAAAATACAGCAAATTACTTTATTAAGAAAGCTTAAAATTCCTATTTCTGATATTAAGTATATTTTTAAATCAAATGATTCTAATATACTCATGGATGTTTTAATAAACCACCTTAAAAAGTTGAAACAAGAAATATTAAATGCTAATTTATTAACTTTGTTTATTGAAAATATCATTGAGCATATTAAACATGAGAAAAGACTAGAAATAGTTTTTTCACATATTGAAGCACAAATTAAGCGCACTTTTAAGCATGAAAAAGCACTTCAAAACCTGCTCTTAGGAAGGAATAATCTTATGCTAGAAAATCAATTAAAAGATGTGAGAATCATTAAACTCCCTGCTATGACTGTTGCATCATATAGAGCGGAAAGCGAAACACCTGAAAAAGACTGCTCAAATATTGTAAATAAATTTGTATTAGAAAACCAATTGTATAAAAAAAGTGGATTCCGTCACTTTGGGTTTAATAATCCAAACCCTTCTGAAAGTGGTCCTATTTATGGTTATGAAATATGGATTGCAATCCCTGAAGATTTTCATGTCCCCCTGATCCTTTTATAAAAAAACAATTTAATGGTGGCTTATATGCTTCAATTTCAGCAAGGCTAGATGAAATAGGTGAGCGCTGGCAGATGTTATATAATTTAGTCAAAAGAAGTGAAAAATACGATGTAGATTTTAGCTTTCAATGGCTTGAAGAATGCACTGATTATGATACATTTGTATTAGGTGATGAAAGCCTATATCAGCTAGATCTTTTAGAACCTATAAAATATAAAAAAGCTTAAATAATTAAGAAAATCCGAGTATACACTTGGGTTTTCTTAATTATTATTATTTTAATTGATCTAAAAAATTAAATAATGAAATACGAAAAATTTTCACACAAATACTACTTCTTTTCTCATAGAACCCTCAACATCCACAAAATACTTAGAATAATCATTTGGGTCATAGTAAAATTTTATTTCATTACCTTCTATAAATTCACTAGGGTCATATTTTAAATTTGAGCTTCTCATAATGTATACTTTTCCATCAGTATGCGTATATCTGCAAGTCAATATAAAAGGACGCCTTCCATTTATTGATAAATTTCTATTGTGATTAATCTCCATAAATTCTGCAATTCCTATTCTTCCATTTGCTTTAAGATGTTTGCTATTTTTATTTGGTTTAATCATAACTTTATATAACATAAAAGTTACAAATGAAAATACACAAAATAAAATTAGAGGTATTAAAATAAATATATAATTTAAGACAGACCCCTTTAGTTGTATATTTGATAAATTTTCTGGATCGTATATAATTGTTATCTCTTTTCCAACATACATTTTAGATGAGTAAAAGTTTACAGGTACTACACGATTTATATTATTTTTATCAGTAAAACTTATACTTACATCGTGGTTATAATCTCCATCGCTATCTCTACTTATTTTAATATCTCTAATATAAGCAATGGTTTCAACTCCTATAGATTTAAGGTGATTATAATTTTTAATAGTAAAAAAAACACTAATTACAACTGCTAAAAATAAAATAAAAGAAACAATGCCAAAGACAGCTACAAACAAAGTTCCAGTATCAGTATAATAAATAGATGATTTCTTCAAAATTACTGCCCCCTTAGTTAAAATTGATAATCAGTTTCAGCTCTTTGAATGTCAGTCCTATCTATCAAGGCATCAAGGATTTTTCCATGTTCGTCTTGATTAATTTTTATATATTTAATGTCAGTTTTTACCTCTTCTATCTTGATTATTCTTTAGCGAAAACAAAAAAGCATACCACAATTATATTGCTAGTATGCCATAATTTAAATTATTAATCTTCAAAGCCTTCAGGAAATTCAGCATTATGATATACATCTTGAACATCATCATCATCCTCAATTTTATCAATTAATTTTTGAAGTTTTTCTGAATCACGTTCATTTAATGACACATAGTTTTCAGGTATCATTGTAACTTCAGCACTTAAAAACTCATAGCTCGCCTTTTCTAATTCTTCAAGCACTTTAGAAAAATCTTCAGGCGCTGTCAGTATCTCATATGCACCTTCCTCAGAATTAAAGTCTTCAGCTCCAGCGTCAAGCGCAACCATCATTAATTCATCTTCATCTATTTTATCATTTTTTTCAATGATTATCTCACCTTTTCTTTTAAACATCCAGCTTACACAACCTGTAGCTCCTAAATTTCCACCATTTCTATCAAATGTATACCTTACATTTCCAGCAGTTCTATTTTTATTGTCTGTAAGGGTTGTAACAAGCATAGCACATCCACCAGGGCCATAACCTTCATATGTAAACTCTTCATAGCTAACCCCTTCCATTTCACCAGCACCTTTTTTAATAGCACGAGTAATGGTATCCATAGGCATGTTGTTTGATTTAGCCTTTGTTATTATATCTTTAAGTTTACCATTGCTATCAGGATTAGAACCTCCAGTTTTTGCTGCAATAGCAAGCTCTTTCCCTATTTTAGTGAATATTTTTCCCCTTTTGGCATCCACTTTTGATTTTCTTGCTTGTATATTATGCCATTTAGAATGTCCTGACATATTAATCCTCCTAAAATATATTTTACAAATTATGTAGAAAACTCTCTTAACTTTAAGTATTATAGCAAAAAAGCTTTCTTATTTCAATTTTTAAACTATGGTAAATTTAAAAATAATCTATTTTCCAATTTAAAGTACTCTTTCTCTTCTTCATAATTTAAAACAAACTTTCCGCTGGAATTTTCGGATACTATTTTTTCTACAAAACTAATTTGAGACGTTTCTAATATAAATATTATCTCTACCTTGTCAGTATAGATTATTTCTTCAATATATATATTTTTTTCAGAAAATACATATTGAAATTTACCTAGTAAATCATAACTTATAATTAAACTTATTAAAAACCCCTTAACAACTTCTACAATTCCTGATTTATCTATTGCTAAAGAGGATGATTTAGTATAAGCTCTAACAAGCCCTCCAGCACCAAGTAATATTCCTCCAAAATATCTTGTGACAACAACCACAACATTAGTTATATCCTTTTTATTTATGCATTCTAAAATAGGTATTCCAGCTGTACCTTGAGGTTCACCATCATCTGAATACCTCATTATTAATTTTTTTTCACCTAAAGCATAAGCCCAACAATTGTGATTTGCTTCTTTATGGTTTTTTCTTATATAATCTATAAATTCTTTAGCCTCATCTTCAGTGGTCACCCTTTTTATATGACCAATAAAAACAGATTTTTTTTCTTCGAATTTAGTGGAAGCCTCTTTTGCACATGTCCTATACATTTTCCACCTCATGATTAATTAACAAGAAAATCTTTAAATTTATTCCTTGCTTTTTCATCTACTAGAGCGCATAACAAAACTCCTGATTCCTCAAAATCCTCGCTTAAAACTTTTCCATTTTCATGAAGATACGCATTTATATCTGATCTGTTATATGGAATATTAAATTTTGTTTTTATTAATGATTCTGGGATTTCATTTTGGATCATATTCATAAGCTTATCAAAATTATAATTATTTTTAGCAGATATCTCTAGCACCTTTTTACCTGACAATTCACCTTTTAAATATTCAATTCTATTTTCATCTACAATGTCTTGTTTGTTTAATAGTATTATTTGATTTTTGTCGCTGCAATTTAACTCTTCTAATACTTTATCTACAGCTTTAATTTGGTCAAGCGCATATTCAGAACTTGAGTCCACCACATGTAGCAACAAACATGCATTTATAACTTCCTCTAAAGTAGATTTAAACGCTTCTATTAATTCGTGTGGAAGCTTTTGAATAAACCCTACAGTATCAATTAATAAAACTTCTCTTGAGTCCTCTGTGACTATCATCCTTGAAGTTGTATCTAAAGTTGCAAATAGCATATTAGCTTCAAATACTCCTTCATTTCCCCTCTGATCTCTTGGTGCAAAATCTCTACAAAAATTATTTCTTAAAGTAGACTTACCTGCATTTGTATATCCTACTAAAGCAACAACTGGAAGTGCAGTTCTTGAGCTTCTCTGAACCTCTCTTGTTTTACTAACCTTTTCAAGCTGCCCTTTAAGTTCTGATATTCTATTTCTAATATGCCTTCTATCTGTTTCAAGCTTCGTTTCACCAGGTCCTCTAGTTCCAATTCCTCCTCCAAGCCTTGAAAGCACAGTTCCATATCCAATAAGCCTTGAGTATCTATAATTTAACTGAGCAAGTTCAACTTGTATCTTGCTTTCCCTTGATTTAGCTCTTTTAGCAAATATTTCAAGGATTAAAACTGTTCTATCTATTACTTTAACGCCTAATACTTCCTCAATATTTCTAACTTGAGACCCTGATAATTCATCATCAAATATTACAACATTGGCTTTAGTTGCTTGACAAATAAGCGATAATTCATCAAGCTTACCGCTGCCTATAAATGTTGCAGCTTCTGATTTATGTTTTTTTTGCAAAACCTTTTGACAAACCTCCACATTACAAGCAAAGGCAAGCTCCTCTAATTCGTTTAAGGTTTCCATATCTTCAATTCCAACAAGTACAGCTCTCTCTTTATCCTCATCTATATCTTCTACTTCTTTAATTAGCTTTTCAATTTCATATACCTTTTTTAAAAATTCAAAATTTAAAGCTTCCTGTAAGTTTAAATTAAGAGTGGTCTTTGGAATCATCATATAATTATAAACATCGCAAAATCCTACACTAATTCCATTGAATTTTCCTTCTAAAACTCCAATAGAAACCATGCAATCTAATTTTAATTTAATAAGCGCAGAAAGATCTATAGCAGAAAGCCTTGGATTCCCATTTGGATGGGTGTGTATTATCCTAAGCCCTGAAAGCTTCTTTTGCTTAATGCTTATTTGAGGCATTTTAACTGTAGATGAATCTCCTATTGAAACATCCTTAATTTCCCCTCTTCTATCAATAGCTACACTTATTTCTCTATCTATGTAATTTGTACAAAAGCACAAAGTTTCTATGATATTTTCTGAGATCAATTGCTCCTTCAATACTTTTTCATCATATAGCAATTCTAGTTTTTCTAAAATAGTCTTTTTAATGCCATCTATATTTCCATTTATCATATATCTCACAACCTTTAATTTATTTATATCATTTATTTTTTCTCCTGTAAATGTTAATTATCCACTATATTTAATTTAGCAGGGGGATAAACTAATTTATCTAACTTAATACTTATATATAATACAAATATTGTCAAAAATATAAGCAAATATAAGCTGATTATTTTTCTCCCCATAGAACTCCCCCCAAACTTATTTACATATTAATATTTATCTACTTCTATTCATATGTTATAATATTAAAATAATAACTCATAAAAATTACTTGGAGTTATTAAACGAAAAATATCGCACTTTATCGTTAAAACATTTTCTCGACTTTATTTTTCACATTAAAAATTGTTTTTTTGATACTTATTTTTAATATTACTTAATTTTGTTTAATAGAATCAATATTGCTTGCTAATTTCATTCGGAGGTTTTAATAAATGAGCGTCAAACAAAAATCTATTAGCGAAAATTCCAATCACTCAAGAAAAAAACGACATAAATATGGTTGGACTCTAATCAAATTTATAATATTAGTTTTATTTACAACAACAGTGATAGGAACATTTGTAGGATCAGCCTGGGTGTATTCTGTTGTTAAAAACATGCCTGAACTTGATATGAATAAGATAACCGAAGTAGACTCACCATCAACACTTTATGACTCAACTGGAGAACTTATGGATACTGTAGCAACTCAAATAGACTCTAAGCCTGTATTATCTATGGCTGAAGTTCCAGAACAGCTTAAATGGGCTTTTGTTTCAATTGAAGATGAGAGATTTTATGACCATAATGGTGTAGATGTAAGAGGGATTTTAGGAGCTGCTTTTACAACTGTTATGAACAAAATAACAGGAATAGGAGAAACACGTGGAGGTTCCACATTAACTCAACAAGTAATAAAAAATAAAATCATCGGCCTTGAAAACGCTGGAAACAGCTTAAAAGATATTGATAGAAAGATTAAAGAAGCATATCTTGCCATGGAACTTGAGCAAAAAATGAATAAAGATGATATTCTTGTAACCTATCTTAATTTAGCCCCAATGGGCGGTACTATAGTTGGCGTTAAAGCTGCTGCAAGTACATATTTTAACAAGGAGTTAACTGATTTAAGCCTTGTTCAATGTGCATTCCTTGCTGGCCTTCCACAAGACCCTGCTAGATATGGTCCTTATACAGAAGATGGCAGAAACCGTCCAGAATTATATCAAACGAGGACTTTAACTGTATTAGAATCTATGCATACTAATAATAAAATCTCTGATGAGGAATTTAATGCTTCTGTAGAAGACGTAAAAGCAAATGGAATACCTGTTTTACCTCTTGAAAATCAAACCACAGGAACATACCAATATGGGTGGTTTTCATTGCCAGTTATTAATCAATTGAAAATGGAATTAAAAAGACAAAAACATCTTACAGATGAGCAAATAGATAAAATAATTTATCAAGGTGGTTTAAAAATATATACCACTATGGATAGAAATCTTCAAGATCAAGCTCAAAATATAATCAACAACGATGATTATTACGGCTCTATGGATAGGTGGGAAAAAGATGACCCTGATTCTGGCATTAAAACAATACAGCCGCAAGCTGCTGCTGTTGTTTATGATTATCACTCTGGAGAAGTAAAATGCATTATAGGTGGAAGATTTAATTCAGATGGAAGTGTTTACTATTATGGATACAACAGAGCCATAGAAAATGGAGTAGGAGATACTTATATATACCCAATAGGTTCTACAATGAAACCAATAGCAGACTATTCTCCTGCAATAAATGAAAATATAATAACTGCTGCAAAGGTAATAGAGGATGCAAAATTTTCACCTGAGCTTCAAAATAAATATGCATCTAATGGCGAACTTTACGATCCTAGAAACTATGATGCAAATACATTTTATGGATATATAAACATCAGAAAAGCACTTAGAGTATCATCAAATATAGTTGCATTAAAAGTTTTAGATGAAGTTGGAGTTAATAAAGCCTTTAATTATATCCAAAATTTTGGTTTAACTTTAGGCGCAAAAGATCCTGAATCAGAAAATTTTGCTTCAATAGGGCTTGGAGAATATAGAGCAAATGTTATGGAAATGTCCAAAGCTTACGGAGTCTTTGGTAATGGTGGAGTTAGAACAGATGAAATACTTTTTACAAAGGTGCTTGATAAAGACGGTAATTTATACCTTGAAAACCATCCTAAAACAGCCAATGTAATTTCTCCACAAACTGCTTATGTTATGTATGATCTGTTAAAAGAACCTGTTGGCCCTGGTGGAACTGCTGCTCAGCTTTCTATTGGTGGAGTTTCTGTAAGAGGAAAAACTGGAACCTCATCTTACAATCAAAACTTTACCTTTGCAGGACTTACTCCATATTATTCTGGAGCAGTTTGGATGGGTAACGATGGTGATGCTATAGAATACTCTGAACATAGTTATAAGGCTGCTGTTATATGGGCAGACATAATGAGAGTTGCAAATGCTGGCCTTCCAGATAAGGATATTGATATGCCTGAAGGTGTTGTAAGAGCAAATATCTGTGGAGCTTCAGGGCTTATTCCAAGAAGAGGAATCTGTCAAGTTACTGGATCTGTATATTCTGAACTGTTTACATCAAGTGCTACAATTCCTACTCAATTTTGCAATAGACACGTTGTAGTTGTTGTAAATAAAGTAAATGGCCTTCTTGCAAGTTTAAATACACCAGCAAATTTAAGAGAATCCAAAGTATTTTTATCTGGAGATCCAGATATTCCAACAAGATATGATGAATCTACATTAAGAAGAAATACACAACAAACTAATCAAAATAATAACAATAGCACGCAAATTCCAAATACCAATAGAAACACAAATAGCAATACCACAAGCATGTTTAATATTTTTGATTCCTTAATTCAGCAAGAAGATCCTGAGGAGGCTGCTCCAAATTCAAATGATTCAGTTACACCTCAAACAAATGTAACATCATCTCCATAAAAATAATAGGTAGCGAAAGCTACCTATTTTAATTTAAAACTTCTCTATTTGGGTTCTACAATAAATTTAATTGCAGTTCTTGCTTGCCCATCTATATTAATTTCTGAAAAAGCTGGTATGACGACTAAATCTATACCATTTGGTGCAATAAACCCTCTTGATATAGCTATTGCCTTAATAGCTTGATTTACAGCTCCTGCTCCTATTGCTTGTATTTCAACTGAATCATTGCCCCTTAGGACTGAGGCTAAAGCTCCTGCAACAGACTTTGGTAACGATTTAGCAGATACTTTTAATACTTCCACATTAATTCCCCCATTCAAAATTTAAACTAAAATATGTTTTTTTAAAGAACTTACCCACCAGGCCTTTTACAAAAGGGTAGAGATCAATAATGATTTTTATAAGATTTAATATGCATATAATTTAACACCAATTATAACTAAAATTTCACTTTTCCCATTAAATTGATGAAAAACCAATATATATATTTATTTTCTTTAATTTTGAGAAAAATCCTTTTAAAGCTAATAAAAATCATTAACCAAATTCTTTAATTCTTCGATTTTAATTTACAGAATATTCATGAGGGATAACGTATTTTTTGCTGCTTCTTGTTCTGATTCCTTTTTAGAATTGCCTATTCCTTTAGCCCATTCCTTTCCATCTATTATTAAAATAGTATGAAATACAGCTTTATGCTCTGGACCAGTTTTTCCCATAAGCTTATATTCTATTGATGTTACACCCTTTGCGTGCATATCTTCTTGAAGTTTAGTCTTATAATCTAGATTAATTTTATTTTTAGTTATGTTATCAATAACAGGTTTAAAATTGTCAAGAACAAATTTTTTTGTCACATCAATTCCGCATTCTAAATACACTGCAGCTATAACAGCTTCGACACAATCTGCTAAAATTGAAATCTTGTCTTTGCCACCTGTTAATATTTCTCCTTTTCCAAATCGTATATAGTCTCCTAATCTCCACTTTTTAGCTAAATTATATAATGTGTTTTCACATACGATTATAGATCTTAACTTTGAAAGATCTCCTTCAGCTTTATTAGTAAATCTTATAAAAAGTTCTTCTGTTATAATAAATTCTAAAATTGCATCTCCTAAAAATTCATATTTTTCATAGTTTATATTTATATCATCATTAGCATAAGAGCTATGTGTTAGTGAATAATTGAGTATATTAAGGTCCTTCATTTCAATATCAATACTCTTTAAAAAAAGTTTTAACTGCTTATCTCTTGTCACTTTTAATGAAGCTACTCCTTTCTTTAATAACAAAATAAAAGCATTATTTTATACACTAATAAGGCTATAAGTAAAATAATAATTTTATTAGGATTTAATATAAATTTAAAATATAAAAATAATTATTCCTAAGCTAGGAATTTATAAAAATTAACCTAGCACAAATCCTAAACTTTCTACTATGTAAGCCAAATATGCATAAAAATAATGCTAATAAAAATTTTATAGAACAACTACTCGCCAATATTTTTCTTTATGTACTCAACAGCATCACTAACAGTTTGAATATTTTCAGCATCTTTTTCTGCAATTTCTAAATCGAATTCTGATTCCATAGCCATAACTAATTCAACCATATCGATGGAGTCTGCTCCTAAGTCATCAATAAATGATGATTCTAAAGTTATTTCATCTGGATCTATTCCAAGTTGTTGTGAAATAATCTCCTTTATCTTTTTTAAAACCATGATTTCACCTCCAAAAATTATCATGCTATGATAATATTACATTATATTAACCTAGTCAAGAGTATTATTGTATCAAATCAAACATTTTGTTTATGTAGAAGTAAATTTTTCCATATTTTTATCTTTAAGCCTAATCTCATTGTCTAATTTTTCAATAATTTTACTTTCTACAGATTGAATAGCAAGTTTTATAGCATTTTTTATAGCTTTAGAATTTGAATTTCCATGAGCTTTAATACATATTCCATCTATACCTAAAATAAGAGCTCCTCCTTGTTCGTTTGAATCAAATCTTTTTTTAAATTTTGAAAAGCTGGATTTTAACAAAAGCCCTCCTATTTTATTTTTAAAGCTTTTATTTATTTCTTCCTTTAATGAACCAAATATAGATGATGCTATTCCTTCAGTTGACTTTAAAATGGCATTTCCCACGAATCCATCGCATACTAATACGTTTACTCTGCCCTTAATTATATCCCTTGGCTCTATGTTTCCAACAAAGTTAAAATCTTCACCTTTAAGCTCATTTAAAAGCTTAAAAGTTTCCTTTGTTAATTGATTTCCTTTGCCCTCTTCTGTTCCGTTATTTATAAGCCCTATAGAAGGGTTTTTAACGTTTAAAATGCTTTGAAAGTATACTTTGCCCATCTTAGCAAAATTCACTAAATTAATAGGTTTACAATCCACATTTGCACCTATATCAAGTACCATGCATGGCCCCTCTTCACCGGGAAATATTGGAGCTAAGGCAGGCCTTTCAAGACCACTTATTCTCTTTACTATAAAAATAGCTCCTGATAAAAAAGCTCCTGTGCTTCCAGCAGAAACAAAGGCATCTGCTTTTTTATCCTTTAACATATTTAATCCTACAACCAAGCTAGAATCCTTTTTAGCCTTTATAGCAGCAACTGGAGAGTCAGAATTTTCTATAACTTCATTTGCATTTATCACTTCAATTTTATTTTTATCATAGGTTAATCCTTTTAAAATTTCTAATATCTCTTTTTCTCGTCCAACCAAAGAAATATCTACTGAAAATTCTTTAATTGCAAGACATGCACCTTCTATAATAGCTCTAGGTGCATTATCTCCACCACTTGCATCTAAAATAATCTTAATAATAACACCACCTTTATATAAAATAAAAAGAAAGTCACCTATGAACTTTCTCTTATTAAAATAGTTTTTAATTGCTCTTTTCTTTTAAAGTATTTATTATTTCTTTGCCATCATAATATCCACATTTTTTACATACTCTATGTGAAACTTTCATTTCATGACATTGAGGACAGCTAACTATTTTAGGCATGCTAGCTTTAAATGTAACTGCTCTTCTTCTGCTAGTTCTACCTTTAGAAAATTTTCTTGCAGGATTTCCCATTATGACACCTCCTAAATCATTTTTTAAAATATTTTTGTAAAACTTTTAATCTATCATCAATTTCCTCATCATGGCAATTGCACTTTTCTTTGTTTAAATTTATACCACATTCATGGCATAAACCTTTGCAGTTTTTTGCGCAAATAGGAGCCATCGGTAAATTAATCAATATATTGTCTGCTATAATCTTTGATGTATCAATTTTTTCATTTCTTACTAAAATAATATCTTCGTCCATAAGCTTTGGATTTATTGTAAATTCTTCAAAGACATCTATGTTGATATCTAATGGGAATTTTTCTATACATCTTGAGCATTGTAACATAACTTGAGTTTTGATAATACCATCAATAGTTATAATCTCATTAAGCAATTGCAGTTTAAAATTAAATAGTATATTCTTTGAAAACTCTAATTTTCCTTCTGGTAATATGATCTCTACATCATCTGGTATTAAGTTATATTCCTTTTCACCACGTTTTTTATGGAGCAAGGATGAAATATCAATTATCAAAAAGCTCACCTCGCATTGCAAATTAAATTATAAAGGAGGATGAGAATAAAAGTCAAGTATTAAAATAAACATCTAATTAACAAGTAAATTATTTGTCAGTTAAATCCTTAGTATCTCTTGCAATCATAAGCTCCTCATTAGTAGGTACTAAAACTACTTTAACTTTTGAGTCATCAGTGCTTATTACTTTTAATTCTCCTCTTACTTTGTTTAATTCTTTATCTACCTTAACACCTAAGAATTCAAGACCTTCACAGCATTCTTCTCTTGTGGAAGCTCCGTTTTCACCTAAACCTGCAGTAAAGACAATACAATCAAGTCCGCCCATAGCAGCAGCATATGATCCTATATATTTCTTAACTCTATAGTTATAAACATCTAGCGCAAGCTTAGCTCTTTCATTTCCTTTTTGTGCAGCATCTTCAATATCTCTAAAATCACTGCTAACCCCTGAAAGTCCAAGAACTCCTGATTTTTTATTGAATATGTTTAATATCTCATCTACACTTTTTCCCATCTCTTGCACTAAAAATGGAATTACAGCTGGATCTATATCCCCTGTTCTTGTTCCCATAACAATGCCCTCAAGCGGAGTAAATCCCATAGAAGTGTCTATGGATATTCCATCTTTAACAGCGCATATAGAAGCTCCATTTCCTAAATGACAAGTTACTATTTTCATATCCTTAATATCTTTTCCTAAAAATTCAGCTGCTTTATGTGCCACATAGTTATGGCTTGTTCCATGAAAACCATATTTTCTGACTCCGTATTTTTCATATATTTCATATGGTATAGCATACATAAAAGCTTCTTTAGGCATAGTTTGATGGAAAGATGTATCAAATACCACAACCATAGGTACATCATTCATGATTTCTTTACATGCTTTTATTCCAATTACATTTGCTGGGTTATGTAATGGGGCAAGCTTAGAAAATTCTTCTAAATCCTTTATAACCTCATCAGTAACTAAAGCAGATTTGGAATATTTTTCTCCTCCATGTACAGCTCTATGGCCAACAGCATTGATTTCTGACATATTTGAAATAACGCCATGATCCTTATCTAAAAGAGCCTCAATAACATATTTAATTGCATCAGTGTGGTTATCCATTGGAGCTTCTTTTATAAACTTTTCCTCTCCTACTCTGTGCGTTAAAATGGAACCACTTATTCCTATTCTTTCAACAAGTCCTTTAGCTAATACTTCTTCATTCTCCATTTGAAATAACTGATATTTTAATGATGAACTTCCACAATTGATTACCAAAATTTTCATTTACCTATCTCCTTTTATATTAATTGCTATTTTGGGCTTGAATTGCAGTTACGCAAACTACATTTACAATATCTAAGGCATTACACCCTCTAGATAAATCATTGATTGGCTTTGAAAAACCTTGGCAGATTGGTCCAATTGCCTCAGCCTTTGCAAATCTTTCTACCAATTTATATCCAATATTTCCTGCTTGAAGGTCAGGGAATATCAAAACATTAGCGCATCCTGCTACACTTGAATTTTTAGCTTTAAGCTTTGCAACAGTCTCAACAATTGCAGCATCAAGTTGCATTTCGCCATCTATATTTAAGTCTGGCCTTTTTTCTTTAGCAATTTTAGTTGCTTCTACTACCTTGTCAACAAGCGGATCCTTTGCACTTCCCTTTGTAGAAAATGAAAGCATAGCAACATTAGGTTCAATTTCACAAAGTGATTTAGCATTTTCTGCTGTGCAAATAGCTATAGATGCAAGCTGTTCAGCTGTAGGGTTAGGATTTACTGCACAATCTGCAAACAATAAAACCCCATTCTTTCCATATTCGCAATTTGGAACAATCATAATAAAGAAGCTTGAAACAACAGAAATACCTGGAGCAGTTTTTACTATTTGTAGTCCTGGTT
Source organism: Clostridiaceae bacterium (assembly GCA_031549885.1). Lineage (GTDB taxonomy): Bacteria > Bacillota > Clostridia > Clostridiales > Clostridiaceae > WQUF01. Next base: position 73,423 of record JAVBPD010000031.1, on the reverse strand, counting down.
TTAAAGTATCTCCTGTGGTGTGGATTGCACCAGATACAAGCCCATCTGCATCCCCATTTTTAAGCATTAAAGTTCCAAAATAAACAGGGTCCTTTGCAATATTTAAAGCTTCTTCTAAAGTAACGCCTTTATTTTTTCTTAATTCATAAAAAAGATCTGCATACTTTTTAGTTAAATCTGATTTTTCAGGGTCAATTATTTTTATCCCATCAATTTCCAAATTTAACTCTTTTGCTTTATTTTGTATTTCACTCTCATTTCCTATGAGCACTAAACTTGCAAGATCGTTTTTTAAAATCATTGCACTTGCAGTTAAGTTTCTTTCTTCGGATCCTTCTGGAAGAACAATGACCTTCTTATTAGACTTTGCTCTTTCCCAAATTTCATCCATAAAGCTCATAACATCTCATCCTTTCATAATTTTTAACTATCAGCATTTCACATATATAATGATAGACTCAAAATTTTATTTTTTCAATAGGATTTAATATTTTTAATAATGTAGTTGTTTTTATGGTATAATATAAATATTTTGGAGAACTAAAAAATAATTTATATAGGTGGTTTTTATGAAATCCTGTGCAATAATCTGTGAATACAATCCTCTTCATATTGGGCATATATTTCACATAAAAAATACTAAAGAAATCATAAAACCTGATATATTAATCGCTATATTAAGTGGAAATTTCACTCAAAGAGGCAGCCTATCTATTTTAGATAAATATACAAAATCAAAAATTTGTCTAAAAAATGGTTTTGATTTAGTTATTGAAATTCCACCACAATTTGCCATTTCCTCAGCAGAGCATTTTGCATTTGGATCAACTAGTTTAATTAACAATTTATCCATTGATTATATATCATTTGGTTCAGAATTAGGTGAAATAATTAATCTTGAAAAAATAGCTAAAATTCTAAAAGATGAACCTATAGAATATAAGGAATATTTAAAATCATTTTTAAACCAAGGCCTTCCATATCATTTATGCAGAAAAAACGCTTTAAATCAATATTTAAAAGCAAATAAAATGCATATAGACTTAGACATATTAAATACCTCTAACAATATTTTATCCATTGAATATTTAAAAAATCTATTAAAGTTAAATTCAAAAACAAAGCCATTTACTATAAAAAGAAAAGGGTCATCATATAACAGTTTAGACATTAAAAATGAATTTCCTTCAGCAACTTCTATAAGAAACCATCTTAATTTAAATAAAGATATTATAGAAATAGAAAAAACCATGGCTAAAGATTCCTTTGATGATCTTAAAAGCTTTTATAATAAATACAATTATTTTATAAAAGATGAGCTTATTTATCCATATATAAAATATAAACTTTTAACTATGGAAAATAATCTTATGCTTTTACCAGATTGCAATGAAGGCATCCACAATAAAATTTTAAATGGCATTTTAAATTCAAATTCTTTGGATGAACTAATACTTCTTTCAAAATCAAAGCGATATACATATACAAGGCTTTCTAGAATTATTTTTCAATACTTTATAGGCTTTGAATCTTTCCCTATTAAATCCATGTTAAAAGAAGAAGTTACTTGTGCAAAAATATTAGGCTTTAATGATAAAGGAAAATATTTTTTAAATAAAAAGAAAAAAGAATCAAATGTAGATTTATATAGCTCAATAAATAAAAACGAAAAATCAAATTCAAAGCTTTTAAATGTTTTATGTACAAAAGCCTATTCTGTTATAAATAAAGATGTAAATCCTTTTGAAGACTATTTAAGCCATCCAATAATAATTTAACAATTTTTATAATATATATTATTGTAACAATTTTAAGGAGTTTATAAAATAAAAAAATACTATGTTATAATGCTTTTATTTCTTATATTTCTTGTATTTATTAAAGCAGGAGATTTAATAAAATATACCATTGAAGGGGGAGTGTTCTTTTTAACAAAAATATTTCCATCTTTATTTTTATTTTTAATACTTACCAATATCTTTATGAATTTAGGTGGGTTTACTGTATTTATAAAAAATCCAAATAAAAACTTTACATACTTTCAAATATTTTTATTAAGCCTTTTATGTGGTTATCCCTTAGGCAGTAAATTTAGCACTGAAGCGTATAAAAACGGTGAAATTAGTTATGAAGAATATGAGAGCTTATGTTCAATATCTTCAAATCCAAACCCTATCTTTCTTTATTCAACAGTTGGAATAGGCTTTTATAAGGATAAAAACATAGGGCTTTTGCTTTTAATTAGCAGTTTAATTTCTTCTTTAATTATGTTATTTTTATTTTATAAAAAAACCTCTAATTTAAATTTACAACCGGTAAATACAAAAAGAAATATAAATATATTTGAAAATACATTTAACTCCTTATTATCCATAGGGTTTACTATTATAATTTTTTACATAGCAATAAATATTTTAAACAATAGTAAAATAATAGATTCTCTTTTTGTTTTTTTATCTGGTATATTTAATAAGGATTTAAGCCTTTTTAGGTATTTTTTATTAGGAATTCTTGAAATGTCAAATGGATCATACATAATTTCAAAATCCATAATTCCTATAGAGTTTAAGCTCATCATAACTTGTTTTTTAATAACCTTTGGAGGAATTTCTATTTTAGTACAGAGTTTTAATTTTATTGGAAATGTTTTAGAAAATAAAAATACATTAATTATAAGGAAAATCATTCAAGGTGTAATTTCAAGCTTTGTATTTATCATATTATTATATTTTTATATTTAAATCATTTTATATTTAAATCAAATTAATATTGATATAAACTATTAATAAATAGGGGGTTTAAAAAATGAGTGAATTACCATATGAATATGAGAATTACAAAGAGGAGATAATAGACGGTAAAATTTATCTAATGGCGCCAGCAACTCCTTCACATGGCATTACCATGGCTAAACTCTTTTTAGCATTTGGAAATTACCTTGAAGATAAACCATGTCTGGTATTTTCTGATACTTTAGGGATTTATTATAGTGGAAATAAATCTAAAGACCACATTAAACCGGATGTTTCTATAATTTGTGATAAAACTAAATTTTCTAAAAGAGGTTATGAAGGTGCACCAGATTTAACCATTGAAATTCTTTCAAGGGGTACTATGGATTACGATAAAACAATAAAATTAAAGCTCTATGAAAAAATGGGAGTTAGGGAATACTGGATTGTTGACAACGAAAATAAAGCTATTGATCAATATGTTTTAAATAATGAAAATAAATTTGATCTTATAAGGTCTGTATCAATTGTTGAAGATTGGGAATATGAAATGTTAACAGAAGAACAAAAACAAATATATAACACTATAATAAAGCCAACAATATTTAATGATTTAGAAATAGATTTACATTATATATTTGGATGGTCATTAGAATGAGCTCTCTTACTATAGAGAGCTCTACTTGACAATCCCATTTTGTCACCTAATTATTAATCAAAAATATCTTTTAAATCTATTTCTAAATCCTCAAAAATTGATGATTTTATTTTACTTATATAATTTTTCTTTTCTTCATCTAACAATACATCAAGTTTTTCATCATCTATTAAAGTTATTGAATTTTTTAACTCATACTCTTTATTTATTAAAACATATTCATCAATTGATTTGCTATCTATATTTACTATCCAGTATTCTTTTACTTGTGCTTTTTCGTATAACTTAAATTTTACTCCTTTATCTTTTTTCGCTGTGGCTGGTGATAAAACCTCTCTTTACACCTCCTCTTATATTTACAGTGTAATGCCAATTATACTCATTATCAACAAAAAACGGTTATAATGATCAATAACCGTTCTTTTAAGATATTTGGCTTTCTATAAAAACCCTATTTTATAGTTTTTATTAGTCTTTTTTTCACATCATCAATAACAGCATCAGGCACAAGCCCCTTTAAATCTCCATTAAAATACGCAAGTTCCTTAACTGTTGAAGATCTTAAATATAGATGCTGATAACTTGTCATCATAAACATAGTTTCAATTTCTGGAGCTAAATGATCATTCATAAGAGCCATAGAAAACTCATATTCAAAATCAGAAACAGCTCTTAAACCCTTTAAAATTATTTTAGAGTCAATTTCCTTTAATAAATCTATTAAAAGGCCATAATAACTTATAACCTTTACATTATTCAGATGTACGGTGGATCTTTTAATTAAATCCACCCTCTCATCAATGGTAAAAGCTCCATTTTTTTCAGGATTTATAAGGACAGCTACAACTAATTCATCAAATATATCGCTACCTCTTTCTATAATATCTAAATGCCCATTTGTAATAGGGTCAAAGCTTCCTGGATAAACTGCTGTCTTCAAATCAATTCCTCCTCACATATGTACCACACCAAGGTAGTATTTCCATATTTTCTCTTTTCAAGCATTTTAATATTATCTAAGCCTGTAAATATTTCTTCTAAGCTGTCAATTTTAGTCATTATTATACCGCCATTTTTTAAAAGTTTATTTTTAGATATATAAGAAATACATGGAGGTATCATATTTTTTAAATAAGGAGGATCTATAAATATAACATCAAACACAATGCCATCATGCTTAAATTTTTTAAGAGCATTTTCATAAGTCATGTTAAAAGCATGTGATACATTTTCAAATTTTAAATTCTCAATATTTTTCTTTAAAATTTTAAACGTGTTTAAGCTCTCATCTATAAAAAAACATTCTTTGGCCCCTCTGCTTAAAGCTTCAAGGCCTAAACTTCCAGTACCTGCAAACAAATCTAAACAAAGGCTTGAAGGAATATAACTTTGCATGATGCTAAACATAGCTTCTTTAACCCTATCAAGAGTAGGTCTTGTGGTTTCATATCCATCTTTGGGCGAAAGAATTGTATGCCCTTTTTTTATCCCTGCAATAATTCTCATAAAAAATTTCTCCTATCTTAAAATTAATTAAAACATATGTATTCTCCAGTGTTATTAATGTTCTCTTCAATGCTCTTTAAAAACCTTTTAGATTCATCATCTTCTTTATTAATTAATTTTATAGCTTCCACATTTGCTATTTTTAAAAGCTCTATGTCTTCATGTATATCAGCAAGCTTAAAATTATTATCCCCATGTTGCTTAAATCCAAACATTTCTCCTTCCCCACGAATTTTCATATCCTCTTCAGAAATATAAAATCCGTCGTTGCTTGAGCATATTATTTCCATTCTCTTTCTAACAATATCGTTTTTAATATTTGCAATTAAAGCGCAATATGATTTATATTTGCCCCTACCAACCCTTCCCCTTAATTGGTGAAGCTGCGCAAGGCCAAACCTTTCAGCATCCTCTATAACCATAACAGTAGCATTTGGAACGTTGACCCCTACCTCAATTACAGTTGTTGATATTAAAACTTTTATCTTTCCATCTTTAAATCTCTTCATTGTTTCATCTTTTTCAAAGGCAGTCATTTTTCCATAAACAATGCCAACTTCAATGGATTTATAGTATTTTTCTTTTAACTCTTCAAAAACATTTAAAGCTGATTTTAAATCTATTTTATCGCTTTCCTCAATTAGCGGACAGACAATATAAACTTGCCTACCTTTATTTATCTCAGATAAAGTAAACTCATATACTTTATTTCTTTCATCTTGCTTTACATAAAATGTTTCAATTAACTGCCTTCCTGGTGGCAATTCATCTATAATAGATATATCTAGATCGCCATAAAGATATAAACTCATAGTTCTAGGTATTGGGGTTGCAGTCATAACAAGCACATCTACATTTTTTCCTTTATTTATGAATTTGCTTCTTTGGTTTACTCCAAATCTATGCTGTTCATCTGTAATTACCATTCCAATATTAAAAAACTCCACATCATCTTGAATAAGAGCATGAGTGCCAATTATAAGATCTATTTCCCCAAGTTTTATCTTTTCCTTTATTTCATCTTTTTTCTTTTTTGTAAGGCTTCCCAATAAAAGTTCAACTCTTATATTAAAATTTTTATATATTTTACAAGCTTCCTCGTAGTGCTGATTGGCTAAAATTTCTGTTGGAACCATAAACGCCCCTTGATAACCATTTTTAATTACATTAAAAACAGCTATAAGAGCTACTATAGTCTTTCCGCTTCCAACGTCTCCTTGTACTAACCTGTTTGTTTGAGTTTCTCTTTTTTCATCTATTAATATTTCTCTAACACATCTAGATTGTGCATTTGTAAGCGGAAATGGCAAACTATCCTTTAATTGTTGCAGCTCTTTACTCATCTTAAAAGCTATTCCCTTAATATTTCTCTCTCTATATTTCTTTAAAAGTTGAATTTTTATAGAAAATGCAAAAAGCTCTTGGAATTTTAATCTTCTTTTACTATTTAATACATCATCTTGAGATTTTGGAAAGTGTATGTTTCTAATTGATTTATCAAGAGAATAAAACTTAAGATCCTGCAATATGTAGTTTGGCAAATTCTCCTTAATAGCTATTATTTCAAGAATATTAGACAGAACCTTTTTAATAAAGCTATTTGTAAGGCCTTCTACAAGAGGGTATATAGCTTCAATTTTGTTTTCAAAATCATTTCCATCAATATTTTTTATTATTTTAGGGTTTATAAATGATCTAGTTCCTTTATATTCAGTAAGTTTGCCACTAAAAAAGTATTCTTCATTAACTTTTAATGAGCTCTTAATATATGGTTGATTAAACCACTTTACATCCATACTTTTTCCATCTGATTCTACTGTTACAGTGGTTAATATCTTCTTTGTCTTTGTCATTATATCCTTTTTTATACTTCTAACTACGCATTTTAAAACAACATTATCGTTTATATCTCCAGCATTAACATTTGCTATAGAAGATATATATTGATAATTTCTTGGAAAATACAAAAGAAGATCAAGAACAGTAAAAATAAAGCATTTATTTAATAAATCCCTATTCTTAGGTCCAACTCCATTTATTTTAGAAATATTATCATAAATATTTATATCCATATCCTTACCTTCAAATTTAATTTTAATAATAAAAAAAGCCACTTAGGCCTTTTTTGTTACTCAACAGCTAAAATAAAATAATAAAGAGGCTGATCTCCTTTTAGAACTTGAGCATCTAAATTAGAATACTTTTCCTCTATTTGTTTAACATGAGTTTTTACTTCTTCATCCTCTAAACCATTTCCATAAATTATAGTTATAAACTCACTTTCATCATCTACCATATTGCCTAATAAATAATTTAAAGCTTCGTAATAATTTTCGCCAATATAATTAATTTTATTTTCAATTAACCCTAAGATATTTCCCTCTTTAATTTCTCTTCCGTCCATTTCTGTATCCCTTACTGCATAGGTTACTTGAGCAGACTTAGTATGAGAAATAGCTTGATTTATGTTTTCTACATTCTCTTCTAAGGAAGAGTCTTCATTGACAACTGTAAGAGCAGTTATACCTTGAGGAATTGATGTTGATTCAATAATAGTAACATCCTTATTAGTTACATCTAAAACTTGCTTTGCTGACATTATAATATTTTTATTGTTAGGCAAAACTATTATGTGCTCTGCATTAACTTCATTTATTGCCTTTAAAATATCCTCAGTGCTTGGATTCATCGTTTGTCCGCCTTCAACTACAATGCTACAACCTAAATCCTTAAATATTTCAACAAGACCTTCTCCTTTTGCAACAGCAATAAATCCATATTTATGCATTTCATTATTAGAATCTGTAAAATCATAAGAAGCTTCAGAAAGAGCCCCTTCTTGTTGAATTTTTAAAACATGCCTATGTTCTTCCCTCATGTTATCTATTTTAATTCTGCTTAGTTCACCAAGCTTTAAGGCTTTAGATAAGACTTTGCCAGGGTCATTTGTATGAATGTGAACCTTTATAACGTCATCCATATCCACAATTACCATTGAATCTCCTAATTTTTCTAGATCCATTTTAAAGTTATCTATATTTTTAAAGTTTGACAAAATTATGAACTCTGTGCAATATCCATTTTTTATATCAAAGCCCTCAATGTCTTTTTGAACAAAGGTTTCTTGTTTCGTATCATCCCTGTACTCTTTAAATTCTACATCCTTAATGTCCTCTGAAATAACTGCAAACATAGCTTTTAAAATTATAACAAGGCCAACTCCACCTGAATCTACAACCTTCGCTTTTTTTAAAACAGGGTTTAAATCTGGAGTTTTTGCTAAAGCATCTTCAGAAGCCTTTATTACGCTTGAAAAAAGATTTATAAATCCGTCATTTTTATTTCTCATTGCGGATTCACCAGCTGCTCTAATAATGGTAAGTATTGTACCTTCAGTAGGTCTCATTACTGCTTTATAAGCAGAGCTTGCACCTTCTACTAAAGCTATTGCAAAATCTTCACATGTAGCTTCTTTTTTTCCTTCAAGTCCCTTTGCAATACCTCTGAAAATTTGAGAAAGAATAACACCTGAATTGCCTCTAGCTCCCATCAATGCTCCTCTAGAAAGAATTTTAGATACATCACAAATGTCACCATCTTTTTTTCCATTTATTTCACTAACAGCATTTTTAAATGTTGCAGCCATATTGGTTCCAGTGTCACCATCTGGAACAGGGAAAACATTTAAAGAATTTACATATTCCTTTTGTTCTTCAAGTTTATTTGCGGCATTTATAACCATTTTATAGAATGTATTCCCTTTTATTGTAGTAAAATCTTCCAACGTGACTACCTCCTAAACTCTTAATCCTTGGACATTAACTGTAATAGAAGAAACCTTTAATTCAGTATAATACTCAATGGTGTATTTTACCTTCTGAATAATATTATTTGCAATAATTGGTATTTTTGTACCATATTCTATAATTATAAATAAATTTATCGACAGCATATTATTAACATTTTTAACTTTTACACCCTTTTTTAAATTCTCAAATTTCATAAGCTCCCATAATCCATCGTGAGCATTTTTAGCTGCCATGCCAACAACGCCATAGCATTCCATAGTACATAAGCCAACTATACTTGCAATAACTTCTTCTTCGTACTCTATAGAACCTAAACTATTTGTAATCTGACCTATCATCGCAATACCTCCTTACATACATTTTATTTTATATTAAATATTATTTTATTTCAATAATTATTATGTTTCATTTAAACTACAAATAACACAGTTATTTTTTTTAAAATCAAAATATGCCCTTGCAAATAACAATATATTTATGATAAAATGAAAAAGGTTATTTATTTATGTAGCAAAGTAAGGAGGTTTTAATGAAATGTCAAGAACATGTGATTATTGTGGAAAAGGTACAATTTTTGGTGTAAATTATAGCCATTCTCATAGAAAATCAAACAGGTCTTGGGCAGCCAACCTTAAGAAAGTTAAAGCTGTAGTTAATGGTACACACAAAACTGTAAATGTATGTACAAGATGCTTGCGTTCTGGTGTTGTTCAAAGAGCAGTTTAATAGCGTGGTGAGTAAAATTTGCACCACGCTATTTTATTCACTATTTTAATCTTTAAAATTTATATCAATTAAATCCAAATTAGGCATATTATCAAACGATTTTAAATTAAATACCCTAAAAAACTCATCAGTTATAGAAAACAACATTGGCCTTCCTGGTGAATCCTTTCTTCCAGCCTCTTTAATTATCTTTTTTTCTATTAATGTCTCAATTGCTCTATCACTTCTAACCCCTCTTATATCATCTATTTCAACTCTAGTTATGGGCCCCTTATAAACTATAATAGCTAAAGCTTCAAGAGCAGCTTGAGATAAGGATTTTCTTGAATCAATTTTAAGAAGCTTTTGAATGTATTTTGAATTTTCAGGTTTAGTTGCTAAACTATAAGAATTATTTAAATTTAATAATTTTATTCCACTTTTATTTTCATTATAATTTTTTTCCATAATATTTAAAATTTCTTTGGTCTCTGATTCTTTCATCTCCACAATATTTGCAATATCTTTAATTTTCATAGGTTCACCAGATGCAAAAAGTACTGATTCTATTATAGAAAATATTTTATCATTATATTTATTTATTGATATTTGATATAGGTTTAATACATCTTCCATGTTAAATCCTTTCAATTATAAAATCAGAAAAAACATTCGACTGATAAACAGAAGCTTGTTTTAATCTCATTAATTCTAAAAGAGCAAGAAATATAACTATGATTTCCATTTTCTCATAGCAATTTTCAATTAACTTGCTAAACTTTAAAATCTTATTTTCATTTAATGAAGATACTATGTAGCTTAACTTATTTTCAATTTTATATTTGTCTAAATTAATATTTCTCTTTACCACTTTTTCCTTAGGGTTTTGCCTCAAATTATAGTTATCAATTAAATTAATATATAATTTATTTAATTTATTTAAATCATAATTTATAAATAATTTTTCCAAATCAATCTTTTCATTTGGTTTTTCAATTATATCTGGTTTTTTTAAATAAACCTCTCCAGCATTTTCATACTCTGCTTTTAAGAAATTAGCAATAATTTTATATTTTTTGTAAAATGTAAGCTTTTCTAATAATTTTTTTTGGCTATCTTCCTCTTCAACTTCTTCTTTTTTAATGCTTTTAGGAAGCAGCATGTTTGATTTTATTTCAAGAAGAGTAGAAGCAATTAATATAAATTCAGACGTCACTTCCATATCAAGGTTTTTCATCTCTCTTAAATAACTTATATATTCTTCAGTTATCTCTGAAATTTTTATGTTATATATGTCCATTTTATTTTTATGTATAAGATGGAGGAGCAAATCAAAAGGTCCTTCAAAATTATCTATCTTTATGGTCAAAGCCATTTTAATCATCCTTATAAATTTTCTTAACGTATTTAAGTATACCACATTTTATTGTAAAAACCTTTTTAAATAAGATAAAAAAATAAGGCTTAAGTTTAGCCTTATTATAATTTTTTTAACTCATCCATCATTGCACGCCTATTTTTATATATTGACGTCCATTCAACCACAATGTCATTTACTTTTTTGCTGCCATTTGGATATCCTTTCATCTTCCTTAATATACGAACAATTTCGGCGTACTGTTTACGGTCTGAAGTATGAGAGGCCATTTCCTTTACCATTATCTCATACTTATTAAGAAGTTCATCTGGATATAAATCCTTTAAACACTTTTCATATTGTTCTAGCCCGTAAAGCCACCTAGAATCCAGCACAATTTTTAATAGGCGATCATATAGCTTCTCTATTTCATATAATTTAGCTACTTCAGACCTATCTGACAATTTTTTAAAAACAATTTCTCTTTTTTGTATCCATTCTTCTTCTATATACAGCGATTTTAATTCATTATAAAGATCAATATCGTAAGTTTTATGTTCAAGCACTAAATCCCAAAGCTCATTTTCATATTCCTTTTGCTTTCCAAGCTTTTTATATAAATCTCTTAATTTTAAACTATAATCATTTACAAGCCCTGCCCACTCTTTATCTACTACTTTTCCTTCTTTTAGTAAAAAAACAGCTTCATCATAATTTTGCATATTAATACAATCTTCTATGTAAATTTTCCTTATTTTGCTAAATTCCAGATACGCTTTGCAATATTCATCTATCTCACTTTTATCTTTTTTTAATTCTTTCATTACATTTAAATGTTTAATTACCCAATTTTCTATACCATGTTCACGAGTCCAAGAATTTACTGCACTTTTATATTTTTTTATTTTTTCATCTGAAAATATAAGTTTAGCTTCTAAAAACTCATTTTCATTAAAATTTTCAAATAAAATCCTCTCTATATATTCTTCCATATAATCTATTATAGATCCATTTAGATGGTCTTTAAACCAATTAAACATTGTTCTTTTAAAATTCATATTGCATTCTGTTAGCATTTGTGTCCATATATATATACACTTTTCAGCTAAAAGCCCAGTTCCACCATCAGAATCATCCATTTCCTGATTTCCTACTTTTATAAATATATAATTAGTAAACTCAAACGCCTCATCATAGTTATTGTTATTTAACATAGTGCTTACATCATCATCTAAGAATTCTAAGAGCTCATTAATAAACGAATAAGCATCACCATACTCAATATAATTATACCTTTTATTATATTTATTGAATATACCATCTATTTGGTTTTTATATCTTTTCATATCTTCTTTATTAATTTTATAATGCAAAGTACTTTTAAAGCGATTAATTAACTTTTCATCATTTCTTAAAATGCTCTTTAAGAATTTTCTAATTGATGCTTCATCTGCCTTTTCCACTAACTTTTCAATTTCATCATTTACTTCTAAACTCGTTTCTGAATAACGATCCCTGTAAAATAGGACAGCTGCCATGTGCTTGCAATTTTTTCCTTCATATGGGCAATCACAACTCATATCTGCTATTTCTCCATCCTCAATATCAATAATCACATTGTATGTATCATTTCCATATACAACCGCTTCTATACAATCATCACCTTCATAATAACCACTTACAAGTCCATTATCATAATAATTAAGACCTCTATTTAATATATGACTTTGAAATAAATGCTTCCATTCCATAATTTTCTCTCCTGCTATTATTTTCTATACGTTTATTATATCACAATACTTTATTACCAAAAAAAGCTTTAAAAAAATACAAAGATTCAATATTTAATAATATTTTTCATATTTTAAAAATAAACTCATATATATTATAAGTAAACTATTTTTAGGAGATATTTATGCGATTTAATGATGAAGAAATTTATGGATTAGACTTAAGACCAAGCTATAGAATAAAAAAACATGACGATGCAATAACTGAGCAGGAGTTTTTTAAAGAGTCACCTTCCCCTGAAGAAATAGAAAAAAGAGCCAAAAAAGAAAGAAGTACAATTTTAAATGGTTTTAATTGTCATAAACTAAATATAAAAAACTATACCCTACAAAATTATTAATAGAGTATAGTTTGTCTATTTTATATTCTTTATTATAATTTTCTATATACCTAAATCCATAAGCTTTTGAAGGTTGTCTTTTAAATTCTCAATCATTCCGCCTACCTTAAACTCTCTATCTGTATAAACATTAATTTCCCCTACAAGCTCATTTCCTAAATAAAGTTCACATTTGCCTATTACTTCATTTGCTTCATATTTTTTGTTTTTAAGGTCAAATTTGCACACTTTTTTAATCTCAGCCTTATCTTGCTTATGAATAATACAAGAAAAACCATCTGAGGCTTTTAAAATAAAGAATTTATCGCCTTTTTTATTTAAAGGAACTTGTTCAATTTCTTCATCTTTAGCTATTAATTGTTTACTTGTAAATTGTGAAAAACCATAGTTCATCAACATGGAAGCATCTCTATTTCTAATTTGCCAAGTAGGTGCTCCTACTATAATAGAAAGCATTCTAACTCCATCCCTTTGAGCTGTTGCAGATATGCAATATTTTGCTTCATCTGTAAAGCCTGTCTTTAAACCATCACAACCTGCAAAAAATCTTACAAGCTTATTGTGGTTTACCATCTCAATTGGAGTTTTTCTCCCTTCTGAAAGAGTTTCCATGTATATTCCTGTATATTTTAAAATTATTGGATGCTTTAAAAGTTCTCTTGACATTTTAGCTATATCGCTCGCTGTAGATAAATGACCATTTGCAGGTAAACCGTTGCAATTTAAAAATGTAGTGTTAACCATTCCTAATTGCTTTGCTCTTTCATTCATCATATTTACAAAGTTTTGTTCAGAGCCGCCTATGTATTCCGCCATAGCAACAGCTGCATCGTTTCCTGAACATATAGCTATTCCTTTTAATATTTCTTCAACGGTTCTAACCTCGCCAGTATCAAGTAGCATTGTTGAACCACCCATAGCTTTAGCATTTTCACTTACAGTCATAGTATCTTTAAGCGATATTTGACCTGAATCCAGCTTTTCCATCGCAAGAAGCATTGTCATTATCTTTGTAACGGAAGCTGGTGCAAATTTTTCATCTGAATTTTTTTCAAATAATATTTTACCTGATACAGGTTCCATTAAAATCGCAGATTTACAATCTACCACTATGCCCCCTGTATCATTTTTAATTTCACTTTCTTTTAGATTGTTTTCAGTTCCATAAGTGTTAACATGAAAACTAGTAATTATACTTAATGTTAATAAAAGACCAATAAACTTTTTCATGTCTACCTGCTACTTAAAATATGAACAAATGTATTCATATCAAGAAAATTCCTTCTTCAACGTATCTGTTCTCGAATTAATATCCTAAGATATTTTTTCTAATAACATTTGATATGATACTCCAAAAGCGTAAATTCCCCTAAAGCCTAGGGTACATGTGCAAAGTATATATCTTTTACTTAATTTGCTATTTTGTATACTTTTGATGTGTCACTTGCACTTTTCTTACTTGCTTTTGAATATTTTGTTTAGTAGCTTCTCCTTTCTCAATCTTATTTCTCTTTTTTAAACTTTCATATTTCCTTGAAAGCTTTCTTTTCTGTCTTTTTAAGTATTTTTCTAATCCTTTTACTTTTTTTGTCTTATTTATATTTTTAAGATGTACTCATTATTTAACCATTTCGAAAAATCATTACCAGAGATAAATTTACCAGATGTTTCATGTATTTTTTTGTTATGTGATATATAAAAATTGTATATAAATCTACATACACCAATAGTCATATTGATTACTTTTTCTTGATTTCTGCTAGGATTAATTTCTGTTTTGTATGCTCTATACATTTTTTTAGTTCACTTTCATATTGCTATATTTTAAATACTTATATTTAATTATATTTTTATGAATTATTTATAAGCTCCTTTCTAAATTTATTTTGTCCATTTATTTTTCTATTATCACAAAAAAACAATCTTTGTCCAAAACTTTCATTGTAAGTTTATGGGTAATATTAAAAAAATTACATGTATATAATTAAACAATTTACATTAATGTTTATTTGCATTATTTTACTTATATTATAATTTTATTACATTTTATTATAAAAATGATCAATTCTAGATATAGTTACCCCTATTTATATATATTTATTTATGTTTTTACATTTTATATTGAAAGCCTTGATTAAAAGCTTCAATTGATCTAATATAAGCATATAAATACTTTGAACCGAATAGAATATAAGTAGGTATCTTATTTTTCAAATAACTTCAGAAATATCATTTAAATATTTAATTTTTCTATTAATTTTTATTAAATGACATTTTTCAACTCATTTATTATTATTAATGTAAAAAATTAAGCGATTGTTTTTTAAATTTTATGAAAATTTTACCAAAATACACTTGAAAATTTAGCTAAAAATAATTATCATATAATTTAGATGTTTACTATATGGAGGTATAATAATGGGCAAGTTAAATAATACCAAGGACAGAATATTACAGGAAGCTTCTGTGCTTTTAGGTGAAAAAGGGTACGAGCTTGTCAGCATGCGTGAAATATCAAATGCTGTTGGAATTAAAGTGAGCTCACTTTACAATCATTATAAAAGCAAGCAAGATATTTTAGACAATATTATAAATTATTTTACTGAAAATTTTAACAAATACCAACCGAAAATTGAAGATGTTGAAAAGCTCTTAGAGACAAATACACCTGAAGAAATAATTAGACAGTCAGTTTATGTTTTTGGTGAAAATGACACACCAATAATGCAAAATATGCTGCGCTTATTATTTATGGAACAATATCATAATGAAAATATAAGAAATATGCTATTTAAGTATATGATTCATGATCCAACTGATAATTTAGTTAAAGTTCTAAATAGATTAATTGAACTAAAGCAAATTCCTATTTGTGATACAAAAACTTTATCAAATATGCTTATAAGGTCTTTAGTAATAAATGCCATGGAATACACTCATGGTGTGGATACAAAAAAAATATACTCTGAGTTTTTATGTTACTGGAATTTTTTTATTAATTTAATTTTAGGAAAAAATGAAATGGACATTAAAGAAATTAATGGTGAAAACGTAATTTAACTAATTTAATAGGCTTGCCTTTAAAAAGTTTTTTATTTATAATGTTACTAAAACTTTTAAACGAGGTAAATTATGATTGCAATCATTTCTGATATTCATGGTAATTACCCTGCACTTAAAGCAGTTTTAAATGATATGCCAAAAGTTAATAAGATATTTGCCTTAGGTGATTTAATAGGTGAACTTCCATTTCCATGCGAGGTCCTGGATTGTTTGTTAGATATTAATGCAATAATCGTTAAAGGAAATCGAGAGGAAGATCTTATTAAACTTTTAAATGGTGAACTTAATCAGTGGAAAACTACAAATCAGTTTGGAACTTTTAATTGGACTTTAAAAAAGCTTACAAAAAAACATATTGATATGATTTCATCACTTCCACTAACTTTAACTTATGATTTAGGTTCTTGTTCAATTCTATTAACACATGGTTCTCCAACAAAAACTCGAGAAACATTAGTGTATTTTGAAAATATTAAGCCTTACTTAGATACTGTAAATGAATCTGTACTAGCTGTTGGCCATACTCATTTACTTAAAAGTCTTAACTACAATGAAAAAACCTTTATATCTTCAGGCTCTGTAGGAATTTCATTAGATAAAATACCTGAAGTTGCTACTTATATTTTATTTGATGAAGAAACAAAAAAAGTTTACTTTAGGTATGTAAATTACGATATAAACATTGTAGAAAAAGAAATGGAAGTAAGTGGGCTAAATAAATCATCACCCACTATTGCAGAAGCTATTAGACTTGAAATGAGGACCGGAGTTCACCATATGCTCTCTTTAGTTGAATTTTCTCAAAATCTTATGTTTAAAAAAACTGGTGAAAAAAGCATGTTTATTCCAAATGAAATATGGAAAGAAGCTGAAACACTATGGGATAGAAGCCCTTATACGTTTAAAAAGAGATAAAACTTATTTTAAAATAAAATTAAAAATATCTTCACAAACCAAATCTTTTGTACTACTTAAGAGAACTTGGTGACCTCCTGTTTTGTAATATTTAATTTCAGCTTGTGTTTTAATGAGGTTATAAATGTATACTGCGCTTTTATTCTTCACTGTATCGTCATCTAAACATTGAAGTATTAGAGTATTTACATTTACATTTGAAAATATTTTTTTAGTTTTGTTTAAAATTATCAAAAAATTAATCAATGACTTAAACGGTGCTTTTGAAGAAGAGTGTAAATAAAAATTTATATTATCTCTTTTTTTATTTTTAATGTCAAACAACACATTTTTTAATATTAATTTTATATCCCAAAAATAAACTGGTGTATTTATTAAAATTAATTTTGATATTTTAATGTGTTGCATTATATTGACACAAATTAGCCCTCCCATTGAAAACCCAATTAAGCAAATATTTTTATAATCTTTTTTTATATGTAAAATTTCACATATAGCATGATCTATCCATTGTTTATAATTATATTTTTTCATGTCGCTTTTGTTAGTTCCATGGCCTTTTAACAATATGCTATGTACTTTTAATTCTTTTTTTATTAAAAAGTCATTTAAATATTTTATTTCACTTATATCCCCAGCAAAGCCATGAATTATAATATAAATAGTATTATCCATTAATTTCCTCTAAAACTTTAGACTTTATTGCAATAACTATATCTCTATTTATAGCTTGATCAACCCTATGATCAAAAGCATGTGGATTTTCATTAAGCAATATTTTTAATCCATTTTCCTTTAAGATCTTTTCCATATAATTTCTTTTTAATACAAAACTATTCCATGACATTATTAATATTCCATCAGTTTTTAACACTTTAATCCAAGCTGGTATAGAGTTATTTAAAAACTCCTCAGGATTTCTAGTAAAGCCTTCAGCATTTCCCACCTTGCTTCCATGCTTTACTCCATAGGGCAAATCTGCAACAATTATATGAAATGTATCCTTCTTAAAAAAGCTATCTGCAAATTTAGAATCTCCATCAATTAATTGTAAATTTAAAGTATTTCCTGACTTTTTATCTTCTTTATTTTTAGCTAAGCTAAATTGTATTCTCTTTGAATGAATCTTTTTAATAGGATCGCTAAATTTTTCAATATGAGATGTGTGCTTATATTTTTTCATTTCTAAATACTTCTTAAAGTAAATATAAGCTTCATGAATGGATTTGCTATTTATGTCTATTCCATAAGAAGATATGCCTAATAATAAACCTTCAAATAGCGATGTTCCTTTACCACAAACAGGATCAAGCAGCAATAATGTCTCCTTTACATCTTTTCCAATAGAATAAATAGAAACTGCAATATTCAACATGAATCTTGTAAATAATTCATTTGTCTTTCCACTGTATTTTAAAATCATGCTAATATCTTCATTGAAATAATAGGAGCTATGCTTATAAATAGGCTTTAAGTAAATATTGTCTTCAAGTTTAATTAATTGAAAAATTCCATATGTAAAAGAAAGCCTTGAAATAATTATTATATCCTCTTCTAAAATTTCATCATCAGTCTTAAAAACTAAATATTCTATACCTAAAATATCCTTAAAGCAAAATTCTAATACTTTTTTTGATAAAATTTCACTTGAAATTTTAAATTCTAGAAGGGAGAGTTTTTTAGAAGCATCAAAGTACACTCTATTATGCCCTGGATTTAAAAGGATTGCGTATTCTAACATATAATTTCCTCACAATAAATTATAAAATAAAAAAACCCACCATGCCGTTTTATGCAAGCAATTAAGACCCGCTTAACGCAGGTGGGTTACCTCCTCGATGCTTCAGGTCCATCAACAAAGAAGATGTGTCAATCTACAAAGAGAGTCCGGTTCCCATACATTGATTTGTTGGATCAATATAAACTTACATATCGCACACAGTCGATTTAATTAATGTTATTATATCATAATATTTTTTATTTTTCTATATTTATTATATTAATTTTTTTCCTTCTACAGTGTAAATTCCAAGTTCTTCCAATTGTTTACTATTTACTATATTTGGCGCTTCACTTAAAGGGCAAGCAGCATTTTGATTTTTAGGAAAGGCAATTACATCCTTAATGTTTTCAGTATCTGCAAGGAACATTATCAATCTATCAAAACCATATGCAATACCACCATGTGGAGGTGGACCATATTTAAAGGCTTGAATTAAAAATCCAAATTTTTCATAAGCTTCTTCTTTATTAAAACCTAAAGCGTTAAACATCCTCTCTTGGATATCGCTTCTGTGAATTCTTATGCTTCCTCCACCTATTTCTTCTCCATTTAATACAATATCATAAGCTTTAGCTCTAACATTTTTCTTGTCTTTTTCAAGCAATTCTAAATCTTCATCCATTGGTGATGTAAATGGGTGATGCTTTGCAACAAATCTGTCCTCTTCTTCGGAATATTCAAATAAAGGAAATTCTGTTATCCACACAAAGTTAAATTCGTTTTTATCGTATAAATTAAAATCTTTTCCAAGCTCAAGTCTTAATGCTCCTAAAGAATTTTGCACAATATCTTCTTTATCAGCCACCATAAACACTATATCTCCAAGTTTAACATCTAAAGCTCTTTTTAAATTTTCTATTTCTTCTTCAGTTATAAATTTTAAAAATGAAGATTTTATTTCTTCTCCAAAGGCTATATAGAAAAGCCCCTTTGCTTTATAAGTTTTAACAAGGTTAACTAATTTATCTATTTGTTTTCTTCCTAAACCTGCTCCCTTTTCAAGAACTATTGAAGAAATCTTTCCTCCATTATTTAAGCAATCAGAAAATGCTTTAAATTCTGATTTTGAAAATATAGTTGAAACATCCTTTATCTCCATTCCAAATCTTAAGTCTGGTTTATCAGAGCCATATTTTTCATACGCTTCCTTATATGTCATTCTTCTTATAGGCAATTTTACATCAACGTCTTTAATTTCTTTAAATAACTTTTGAATCAAGCTTTCATTAACTAAAATAACATCATCAATATCTACAAAGCTCATTTCTACATCAATTTGTGTAAATTCAGGCTGTCTGTTTGCTCTTAAGTCTTCATCTCTAAAACATTTTGTTATTTGATAATATTTATCAAATCCAGACACCATTAAAAGCTGTTTAAATATTTGTGGAGATTGAGGAAGCGCATAAAATGTACCAGGGTAATTTCTTGATGGCACAAGATAATCTCTAGCTCCTTCAGGTGTACTTTTTGTAAGCATTGGTGTTTCTACTTCTATAAATCCATTATTGTAAAAAAAATCTCTTACAACTTTGTAAGCTTTATTCCTTACAAATAACATTTTTTGCATATCAGGTCTTCTTAAATCAAGATATCTATATTTTAGCCTTATAGTTTCAGCTGCATCTAAATCCTCTCTAATATAAATTGGAGGTGTTTCTGATTCTGATAATATTTTTAATTCTTCTCCTAATATCTCAACCATTCCTGTAGGCATAGTTAGGTTTTTTGACTGCCTTTCTACTACTGTTCCCTCTATTGCAACACAATATTCTGGTTTAATAAGAGCTGCCTTTTCATATGCATCTTTGTTTATAGTTTCGCTAAATACTACTTGAACTATTCCCTCTCTATCTCTAACATTAATAAAATATTGGGATTTAAAATCCCTTTTTCCTTGCACCCATCCCATGATTGTAACTTTTTTTAAAACTAATTTTTCACTTATTTCTCCGCACATGTGAGTTCTCTTCATAGTACCTAAAGTTTCACCCATTTAATTCACCCTTTACTACACATTATTTATTTTCCATAAATTTATATGAGATTTTTTATCTTCAATT
The DNA here is from genome assembly GCA_031549885.1 of Clostridiaceae bacterium. Lineage (GTDB taxonomy): Bacteria > Bacillota > Clostridia > Clostridiales > Clostridiaceae > WQUF01. The sequence goes on along the minus strand of JAVBPD010000031.1, from coordinate 52,701 downwards.
AATTTATCAACATTTTTTATATATTCCCTTAAATCTTTAATATTTTTTTGCCTTTTAATTTCATTATTGTTAAATATAAATTTTGAAATACCATCTGAGCCAAATGCAAGTATATTTTGAACTTCTTCCATAATTAAAATGTTATATAAGCTTTCAAATCCTTCTTTTGAATAACCTACGTTTTCCATTGATCCTGCCATATTTTTTTGCCTGTATAAATAATATGGTTTTAAATCTAATTTTTCTGAAAGCTTCTCTGAAATATCATACATCTTTAATATTTCATTATGCTTATAAAATAGCTCTTTTCCAAGCACAATATCTTCATGAAGCTTTGAACTTCTCTTCACTGACAAACCATGAATTGTTAAGCTCTTTGGCTTAAGAGAATATATTCTATCACAAGTTCTTTTAACATGGTCACTATTTTCATCTTTTAAACCTATTATTAAATCCATATTAATGTTTTTAAATCCTAATTTATCCGCCATGTTGTATGCTTCTATAACATCTTGAGAATTATGTGTTCTTCCAATTTTTTTTAAAGTATCATCATTCATTGTTTGTGGATTTATGCTAATTCTAGTGGCTCCATAATAAAGCATAACTTTAAGCTTCTCATTTGTGATAGAATCTGCTCTCCCGCACTCAACAGTAAATTCATGTATCCCTTTATCCTTTATAAAGCAGTCATATATCTTTTTCATTACCCTTTCAAATTGCTTTTCATTTACAGATGTAGGAGTTCCTCCCCCAAAATATACAGTTTGAGGTATAAAATCTTTATGAACATATTTGTATATTTCATCAATTTCTCTCAACAGAGCATCTATATAGATTTCAACAAACCTTGAATTTTTATTTATATCGTTTGATGTAAATGAACAATAATAGCATCTAGAGGGACAAAAAGGCATGCCTATATATACACTATAAGAGTTTTTATATAGTATTTTTGAAATTAAATTCTTTTCTTTTTCTGCTACATCATAACATAAAGAAGCTTTAGATTTATATGTTAAATAATTTTCTTCATAGTAGTTTACTATTTTCTCTTTAGAAAATCCTTCATTAATAAGTTTAAAGGCTATTTTGCTAGGCCTAATTCCAACTAAAGTGCCCCAAGGAACAATTTTTTTTGTAAAATGAGCTAAGGACATTAATAAATATTTATTTATTTCTTTTTTTACTTCATCTTTATCATGGTTTGCTATTTTATATGAATATTCCTCTTCATGAATTTTTACATTAAAATTAACTTTAGTTAAATTTAATTCTATATAGCCTTCTCCTTCTTTAATAATTTCTAAATGGTAATCATTAAAAAAAATGCTAACTATATGATATATGTTGTAATCCCATTCTTCAAAATTCTTTTTAATATATAATTTATGCATAGAAATTATTTTTCTTTTCGTATCCAATAGTAGTAGAACCTTCATGCCCAGGATAAACTTTTATATCATCATTTAATGTATAAAGCTTTTCTCTAATGCTATTTAATAAGACATCTTGATTTCCTCCTTGAAGGTCCCATCTTCCAATGCTTCTCTTAAAAAGAGTATCGCCACTAAACAACGCATCCAAAGCTAAATAACATACACCACCTAAAGTATGCCCAGGAGTTTCAATTACAGAAATTTTTATAGACCCAAGCTCTATAATATCACCTTCATTAACCCATTTATCCACTGGAACTTCATCCATAAAATTAAATCTTCCTAAAGACTTCTTTTCTTTTTCTCCCATTATAGAGGTGCAATCAAATGCCTTCTTTACGCTTTTAACTCCTGCAGTGTGATCATTGTGGCCATGAGTTAATAAAATATATTTTAAATTTCCGCCTAAATCATCAATGGTGCTTTTAATTTTAGATACTTCTGCTCCACAATCTATAATAGCAATTTCTTTAGATTTTTCATCCATCAACACATATAAATTTGATGTATATAACCCTATAGGCAAAGTTTTAATTATCATAATTACACCTCAAAACAATTTTTTTGAATCAAGTAGTATTGTTACTGGTCCATCATTAATTATTTCAACTCTCATATTTGCACCAAACTCTCCAGTTTGAACTACTTCAATCTCTCTTTTTAATTCAGATACTAAATTTTCATATAGTTTATTTGCTTCATCCCCATTTTTAGCATTTATAAAAGAAGGTCTATTGCCTCGTCTAGCATCACCAAAAAGAGTAAATTGTGAAATCACTAAAACTTCTCCATTTATATCTTTTAATGATTTATTCATCTTTCCTTCCTCATCTTCAAAAATTCTTAAGTTAATAATCTTTTTAGCAAGGTAAAGAACATCATCATTAGTATCTTCATTGCATATTCCAATTAATACATTAAACCCTTGAGAAATTTTACCTATAATTTGCCCATTAGTGCTAACTGAGCTTTCTAAGACCCTTTGAACTACTGCTCTCATACTATGCACTCCTTAACTTGTAGTTCTGAATACATCAGATACTGACTTTAATCTTTTTATTTTCTTAATAACAAATTTAACATCATCTATGCTCTGAACGCTAATAGAAATTGCTATAATTACTGTATCATCCTTATTAACTTTAGCATTTATGCTATTCATGTGTACCTTATGTTCTGAGAGAACTGACATAATGTCAGCAACAAGCCACTCTCTATCCTCTCCGTTTATTTGAAGAGAAGTAGTAAATTGACCTGTATTTCCACCAATCCACTCAACTTCAATTTGTTTATTTCCTTCTTGCATTACTAAATTTTGAAAATTAGGACAATCGAGCCTGTGAACAGAGACCCCTCTTCCTTGAGTTATATAACCTGCAATTTTATCGCCAGGCACTGGGTTACAGCATTTTGCAAATCTTACAAGTATATTTTGTTCTCCTCTAACTAAAATTCCAGGTTTCCCTTTTTTAACCTTTTTAAGCTTTTCTTTTTCAAGCTTTTCTTGCAATTCTTTTATAAGCTCTTCATCGCTTTGCTTATGCTTTGGATGAAGCTGATCTCTAATCTTTGTGATAATTGAAGATGCATTAACATCTCCAACACCAACAGCTGCATAAAGATCATCAAAATTATATATATTTGTTTTTTTTATCATTGTTTCAAATATATCAGTTTTAAATACTTCACCAAAATTAAAACCTTGTTTTTTAGCTTCTCTCTCTAAAAGCTCTTTGCCTTTAACAATATTTTCTTCTCTTAATTGCTTTTTAAACCAATTTTTGATCTTTGACTTTGCTGAATTGCTCTTTACTACGCTTATCCAATCTATATTCGGACCTTTTGCATTATTAGAAGTTAGTATTTCTACAATTTGACCATTGGAAAGTTTAAAATCAAGAGGCACCATTTTACCATCTACTTTTGCTCCAACACATTTATTTCCTACATCAGTGTGAATTTTATATGCAAAATCAATAGGAGTAGATCCATATGGAAGATCTATTACAGAGCCCTTTGGTGTAAATAGATAAACCTCATCAGTAATTAAATCATTTTTCAAGCCTTCCATAAACTCACTGGAATCTTTTACCTCATTTTGCCATTCAAGTATTTCTCTAATCCATGCAAGCTTTATATCTCCTGCTACACTTTCTTCTATTCCTTCTTTGTATTTCCAGTGAGCAGCTATTCCATATTCAGCAATTCTATGCATTTCAAAAGTCCTAATTTGTATTTCAAATGTCTTTCCATGAGGTCCAATTAATGTTGAATGAAGGGATTGGTACATATTAGGTTTTGGCATTGCTATATAATCTTTAAATCTGCCTGGAATTGGCTTAAAAATTGTATGTACAATACCAAGTACAGCATAACATTCATTTACAGTGCTAACTATGATCCTAATAGCAGTAAGGTCAAAAATTTGATCTATGGTTTTGCTTTTATCATGCATTTTTCTATAAATAGAATAAAAATGCTTAGGTCTTCCTTCAATATCGTTTGGAATACCTTTGCTGTCTAAATTTTCTTTTAACATTTGAACTATATAATCAATGTATTGCTCTCGCTCAACTCTCTTTTCTTGAATGGCTGCCACGATTTCATAATATGCATCAGGGTTTGAATATCTAAGGGATAAATCTTCAAGCTCCCACTTTATTTTTGACATACCTAGTCTGTGAGCAAGTGGGGCATAAATTTCAAGAGTTTCTCTAGATATTTCTTTTTGTTTTTTTTCATTTTTAAAATTTAATGTTCTCATATTATGAAGTCTATCAGCAAGCTTTATAATGAGCACTCTAATATCTTTAGACATTGCTAGAAACATTTTTCTTACATTTTCGGCAAACATTTCCTCTTTACTTTTCATCTCTATTATAGTAAGTTTTGTTACGCCATCGACTATATCTGCAAGTTCCACACCAAATTTTTGAACAAACATTTCATATGTGAAACTAGTGTCTTCTAAAACATCATGAAAAAGCCCCGCAGCAATAGACAAAGTGTCCATTTTCATTTCAGCCAAAATACATGCAACTTCTGCAGGATGAGAAATATAATCTTCTCCTGATTCGCGCTTTTGACCACTATGGCACTCTTTTGCAAATGCGTAAGCTTCTTCTATAAATTTTTTATCAACATTTAAAGAATTTTTGTCGATTACATCCAATAACTTAACTAAATATTCATCCATTTTATTGCACTCCTGATATATTAAAAGCTTGCTCTGATAACCTTATTTTATTAAATTATAAAATAATTTAATAGTTAATAAAATAATTATACATTAAAATTCATACTGTACAAGAGAAAAAACATTATATTTATCTAATTTTTCTCTTCCTTTTAATCCAGTTAATTCAATAGGAAAAGCTACAGATACAACTTCTCCACCTAACTTTTCAACTAGCTTTGCCACAGATAAAATTGTTCCTCCTGTTGCTAAAAGATCGTCAATTATAGCAACTTTTGCACCTTTTTCAAAAGCATCTTTATGAATTTCAAGTTCATCACTGCCGTATTCTAAATCATAAGCAATTGATATTGTCTCTGCAGGGAGCTTGCCTTTTTTTCTTACAGGAGCAAACCCTGCACTTAAAGCATAGGCAATTGGAGTTGCATAAATAAAGCCTCTTGACTCAGGTGCAACTATCATGGTTATTCCCTTATCTTTTAATTCTTCACATAATTTATCAATAGTATACTTTAAAGCATCTTTGTCTGATAAAATTGTAGTAATATCCTTAAAACTAATACCTTGCTTAGGAAAGTTTTCAATGACCCTTATTTTTTCTTTTAAATCCATGTTAATCCTCCTTATTATTTTTAATTAAACATAAATTATAAAAATATTTGACTATTTGTTCAGCTCTATCATTTGAATTTGTAGTTAAAAGTTCAATCAATATCTTAATATTGTTAATTTTATCAATGCTCTTTTCAAACTTTAGATCATAAAACCTATATATGCTTTCACTAATTATTTTAATAGCATCATAATTTATATTATCAATTTCCATTCGTTTAACCATGGAAAGTATCCCTACATTATTTGTCTTTACAATTTTATTAATACCCTCATTGTATAATTCCAAATTTTCACCTTTTAGCTCTTTATCATCATATATAAATTTTAAAACTAGTATGTCTAAATATTTTTTATATACCCTTATTTTGTATCTGCTTGAAATTGCTTGAGTAAATTTATAAACAATAACTAAAAGATTTAAATCTCTAAATGGATAAATAGAATTATCATCAAATGGCGTTATATGGATTATTTTACCATTAAAATGTTTTTTTTGCTCATTGTTAATTAAAATAACATCAATATTTAAATTCATTTTCATTCTTGTTATATAATAATCATCGTAATTATTACCAATTAAAATTAAAAGTCTACAATCTAAAAACCCAATTTGATTTTCCAATTTTGAATATTTATCTTCACAGGATAAATCTTGTATAATAAACTCCACTTCTGTATTTAAGTAGCTTATCATGAGAAACAAAATTGCTACAGAAAAAACAGAATCCATATCATTAAAAGCATATATTAATATTCTTTGCTTTTGATTTATTTTATTTTCAATAATATCTGTTGCAGATTTCATATTGGAGAATAAAAAAGGGTTAAATATATTTCTATTTTTAACTAAACTCATTTCTAAATGCGAATACATTGTAGCACTCATCCTCCATATAAATAATAGTGCTTAAATAATAAACCACATAGCATAATTTAAAAAATCAGAGCTTAAAAACCCTGATTTTTACCATCTAATTGAGGTACAGCCATCAGCATAATATAAAAATACTTAATTATCACAAAAAGTATTAGATTTATTTGATGGTTTTTTTACCCTCTTTAAGCTTTAACCATAGAGGACTTGTTAGAAAATATGATAAATATAATGATAAGAATATTACTATAAAACTTGCAAGTGAATATCTTCTCAAAAATGAAATTATAATAGCCAAAATTAATAGGCTTAATAGAACAATTATACTTGCAATAACATTAGTTTGCAATGTTATTGCATACATATGCTCTATTAAATCTTCCATAACAATTTTCTTCAATTTATTAATGTGATCCTTCATAATTATTGAATTAGTCATATCAAAGTAAAATAACAATATTATTGATAAAACGATCATAGCAGCAAATGGCATTCCAAGCGGTAAATTTAAAATCAAAAAAACAGCTAAGGCTAAAATTACAACTACAATATTTGATGCTAAATTAGATAGTGCATATTTATATCCCAATAAAAACCAGAATACAACAAATGAAAAAATTAAACATGCTCCTATTATGGATAACAATGTTTCAATATTAAAACTAATTGCCTTATATAAAATTTCTCCAGAAACATCTGGTTTATCTGCTTTAAGTGAGAAATCTGTTTTTACTTGATTAAAAATACCATCTGCCTTTTCCTTTGTAGTTGTAACAACATCTACTTTGCTATCACTGTCGATATAGTTAATTATTGCTTTTGGATCAACTTTATTAACACTTTCTAAAAATTTAGCTTTATCATAATTTGTTTCTTCCATGGTAATTGTTACCATAGCTCCAGAAGGTCTTAATCCAGTTAAACTATTTGATTTAAATAGTATTATAACTATTCCTAAAATTAGTATAACTGCTGAAATAATAAACCATTTATTTCTTATATTCTTAACTACTTTAAGTAAATTATTCAAGCTTCATACCTCCTTTAGCTCCAATAAACATCTCGCTTTGTTTTGCTATACCTGAATTTACACAAAGCTTTAATAAAATTCTTGTAATAATCATTATTGAAATTAATGTACATGTTGAACCAAGCATAATTGAAAGCGCTAACCCTTCAAATGAAGCCCCGCCTAATAAAAATACTATAACTCCTAAAATGATTATGCCAACATTTGCAAAAATAATTTGTTTACTCGTATTTGAATATGTAATATCGATAAAATTAATAATCTTTTTATCATCAATACAAATTATCTTTAAATTATTTAATATATATAAACTAGTTATTATAGCCACAAAAAATGAGCAAATCATCCCTATTAATACGACTATATTTAATGTTTCGCCTAAATTTATAAAAACAATTGACCAAATAAGTCCCCAGGAAGCTATTGAAATAAATGTCATAATACCAGATACTCTATAGAGTAAAAATAAAACAATTGCAAGCAAAGCTAAAATGCATAGTGTTGCAATAATAATCTTAGATCCGATATTTGCACCAAAGGATGCATTTAATGAAAATACGCCGCTAATATCAGTGCTAACTGGCAGCTTACCATCATTTATCATTATAGATAACAGCTCAATTTGATTAATATTGGTAAACTCAGTTACATTTAATACTCCATTATCAACTACAGATGATATTGTTGTCTCTACTATTTGGTTATTATCAAGTAAAATATTTAGTTTTTTATCTAAATTTTCAGTTGTGACAGTTTTAAGCTTCGCTTTGTCTTTAAATGTAAACTGCAATGTATAACTTCTTGACTGCTGATTGTATAAAGCTCCACATGATTTAATATCATCACTGTTTAATATTACTTTAGCTGGAGTTGTACTTGTATCTTCAGGCACATCTTTAAACTCAATTAATCCAACTGTTGATAAAAGCCTACATGTATTAACATTTACTGTGTTACCTGTTTCTACTCTTATATCGCTGTCTCCAACGGCCATAACATTAGTATTTACATTGATTCTCTTTAATCTTTTGCTTATTATATCTATTGCCTTGTTAAAATCATTTGAATTTGCTTTAGTTTCTACGGTTTGAGTTGTATTTTGAGTTGTATCTGTTGAATCAGAAGCATTTGTACTGTTATCTGAAGTATCTGTTTGAGGTTTAACTCCTGAAACATGAACGTTAAATCCAGAACCGCCTTTAAATTCTATTCCTCCCTTTATAGCTTCTCTAAAAGTTAAAAATCTATAACCAAAAGCAGTTGCACCTTTAAGAGCTAAAAAAGATAACAAAATAACTAATAAAATATATATGATTAAAAAAACAAGACTACCTCGATTTGGCTTTGCAGAATTTAGCTTTTCTTTCATGTAAATCCTCCCTTTAGTAAATTTTATCATAATCCGACATGCTAAAAAAATTATATTACTTTTATTTTTTATAGTCAATATAAACTGCTATATTAACTCTTTAGATTTAAGCGATAATGCACATTCTATCCTTTTCATTTGCATTTTACATCCAATATCATAAGGTATGTGTATATCTTCATTAAAATTATAGTTATTTGCTTGACATCCACCACTGCAATAAAATTTAGCCCAGCATTCATTGCACTTTGGTTTATTGTATACATGAGCTTCTTTAAACTTTTCTCCTAAACTTTGATCAAACGTTTCTTCCATGACATTTCCCATTATAAATTTTTTATTTCCAATGAATTGATGACATGGATATATGTCCCCTTCTGGTGTAATTGAAACATATTCATGTCCTGCGCCACATCCAGATATCCTTTTATAAATGCATGGTCCACCATCTAGATCCACAGCAAAGTGATAAAATTTAAATTTATCATCTGTATTTAATCTCTTTGTCATCTCTTCTGTAAGCTTATCATATTCATTATAGATTTTTTCAAGATCAGAGTATTTAATGGCAAGTTCATTATCATAAGGAAGTACCACTGGTTCAATAGATATTTCTTTAAACCCATTTTGGACTAAATGCATCACATCGTAAAAGAAATCAGTATTTTTAGTGGTAAATGTTCCCCTTACATAGTACTGCTTATCTTTTCCTCTTCTTTGAACCATTTTTTTTATTTTTGGCATAATAATATCATAAGACCCTTTTCCATCAGCTCTCTTTCTTATTCTATCATTAACTTCTTTTCTTCCATCTATACTTAAAATAATATTTTCAATATTATTTTCTATAAAATCTATAATTTCATCGTTTAATAATGTAGCATTGGTGGTTAAAGTAAATCTGATATTCTTATTGTGCAAAAGTCCAGCTTCTTTCCCATATTGAACTATTTTCTTTACAGTATCAAAGACCATAAGTGGCTCTCCGCCAAATAAATCAATTTCAATATTTTTTCTAGGGCCGCTTTTTTCAATGACAAAATCAATGGCTTTTTTTCCCACTTCAAATGTCATAAGGCATCTTGCACCTTTATATTCTCCTTCTTCAGCAAAACAATATGTACATTTTAAATTGCAATCATGAGCTACATTTAAACATAGAGCTTTAATAAAAGAGATATCTTCCAAGGACTTTCTGGCAATTTCTTCATAGGTATCTTTTGTGTATAATTCTTTATTATCCATTAATTGCAAAAGTTCATCGTAGGCTTCTTTTATTTCATCTTCATCGTAATTACTGTTAATTCTTTTAACAACTTCATCCTCTGTTTCTAAGCCATTTTCATTTAGTATATCATAAATTAATTTATCTATTATATGTAATGAACCAGTATTAACGTCTAATACATAATATTCATTCCCTTGTTTAAATTTATGTATTAACATTTCTTCCTCCAATTTTAAAATAAGTTTTTTCAAGTTAAAAAGCAGTAACAATTAAGTTACTGCTAAAAAAAGAAAAGTTTAATTTCTTTCACAAGCAAGATTTGCAACAGTACAAGATGTTTTGCAAGCTGATTGACATGAATTTGCGCATTCCTTACATCCTGATTTTTTTAAGCTGTTCTTTATATTTTTTGAAGCTACAGTTTTAATATGTTTCATTAGAACACCCTCCTTCTAGATACAATAAAGGTATTATAACATATTTTTATCCTATAAGACAACTTAAAATTATAACATATTGCTTAAATATTGATTCCTAGCATTCCTGCAAGCATACCTACAGCAAGTCCTATTACAATTCTTAATATCATGCTAGCGCCAATTACATTTTCGTTTCCTGTAAGTTTAGATATGATGATCAAAAATACCAAATATATAGCAGATACTATGAGGCCATTTATCCATCCATTTTTATTAATTTTTCTTGTTGCAAAAATTGCGCCATAGATTATGCTTAGCATAGTTATTACTATATAAAATATAGATGAAAAAACAGGAACATCTTTATGATTGACTATGGAGCTGAATATGACTAAAGCTATAATAGTAAATATTATTGCCCTGAAGACTCCTTCTCCTATGTACTGGAACATTTTTTTATTCAATATTATCCCTCCTAAAAATAAAAACCCTCTTTTTATCAAGTTATGATATACAGAGGGAATTTATTCTTAGGAATACTTTAATTTTTACTTTTTATCTGAAGCTTCTTGTTTATCATCAGTTTTACTAGTTATTGTATGTATTCCTCTTTTATCTTGTTTTATTCTAACTCTATCAGGACCAGTTTCAAATATGATATATGAATCCTCAATTTTTATGATTTTACCAATGATTCCTCCTGTAGTGAAAACTTCATCTCCTACTTTCATGCTAGAAAGCATATTGCTATATTGCTTTTTTCTCTTTCTTTCTGGCAAGTATATCATGACTACCATGGCTACTGCGAGCAATATAAAAATGCCATAATTTGCTATAAAACCAGCCATTCCTCCTGTAGGAGCTGCAGTTATTAAAAGTGGTAAAAAAACAGACATCTCTTTCCTCCTCATTACAAAATTATTTAAATATATTAATATGTTAAATTATATTTTAATTATAGTATACTTTCTTTAGTGCTCCAATTATATAGTTTTTCTTTTTTATATTCATGGAAACATCCTTTTTTAATTGCCTCTCTAATTTCTCTCATCATATTATTATAAAAATACAAATTATGCAAGACGCATAGCCTCATGGCAAGCATTTCTTTGGCCTTAAATAAATGCCTTATATATGCCTTTGTATGGCTTTTACATGTAGGGCATGAACACTCTTCTTCTATTGGATTATCATCTAGTTCATATTTTTTATTTAGCAAGTTTATTTTACCTTTGTTTGTAAATACATGGCCATGTCTACCATTTCTTGCAGGGAGAACACAATCAAAGAAATCCACCCCTCTATCTACAGCTTCAAGTATATTTTCCGGAATGCCAACTCCCATTAAATAAAGCGGTTTTTCCACTGGTAAATATGGAGCAACATGTTCAATTACATCATACATCACTTCATGAGTTTCACCAACTGCAAGACCACCAATTGCATAGCCTGGAAGGTTTAAATCAGAAATTACCTTTGCATGCTCTATTCGTATATCATTGTAAATGCTTCCTTGATTTATTCCAAATAATATTTGATCTTTGTTTAAAGTTTCTTCATCTTGATTTAATAAAGCTAATCTATCAATACATCTTTTTAACCATCTTGTTGTTCTGTTAATGCTATCTTTTACATATCCTCTTTCTGAAGGGTTTGGCACACATTCATCAAAGGCCATTGCAATTGTTGAAGCAAGGTTGCTTTGTATGTTTATGCTCTCTTCAGGCCCCATAAAAATAGCTCTTCCATCTATATGAGAGTTAAAATAAACTCCTTCTTCCTTTATTTTTCTCATGCTGGATAAAGAAAATACTTGAAATCCACCAGAATCTGTAAGAATTGGTCCTTTCCAATTCATAAACTTTCTAAGTCCACCAAGCTTTTTAATAACTTCATCTCCTGGCCTTAGGTGAAGATGATATGTATTTGATAATTCAACTTGACAACCAATTAAGGATAAGTCTTCAGCGTTAACTGCACCTTTAATTGCCCCTATTGTTCCTACATTCATAAATACAGGAGTTTCTATTACTCCATGTGGTGTATAAAATTCTCCACATTTTGCATCTCCATCTTTTTTAATAAGTTTATACATTTTTTTCTCCTATTCAATAAACATGCAATCCCCAAAGCTAAAGAATCTATATTTTAATTTAACTGCTTCTTTATATGCATTTAAAATTCCAATTCTGTTGTAAAAGGAAGAAACTAGCATAATAAGTGTTGATTCTGGAATATGAAAGTTTGTAATTAAACCATCTATTGCTTTAAATTTAAACCCTTCATAAATAAATATATCTGTATAACCAGATTGGGCTTTTATTGCTCCATCTTTTGCTATAGTTTCAAGCGTTCTACAAGATGTTGTCCCAACTGCTATTACCCTTCCACCATTTTCTTTACACTTATTTATTTTATTTGCTTCTTCTTTTGATAAGCTGTAATATTCAGAATGCATGTGATGTTCCTCAATATTTTCATGCTTAACAGGTCTAAAAGTTCCAAGTCCAACATGTAGCGTAAGAAAACAAATTTCTACACCCTTTTCCTTAATTTTCATAAGTAGATCATTTGTGAAATGAAGCCCTGCAGTAGGTGCAGCGCTGGATCCTTCCTCTTTAGCATAAACTGTTTGATATCTATTTTTATCCTTTAATTTCTCATGAATATAAGGTGGCAATGGCATTTCTCCAAGTTCATCTAATATATTTTCAAACATGCCACTATATTCAAACTCAATAATTCTATTTCCTTGATCAGTTATTTTAGCAACTTTGCATTTTAATTTGCCATTTCCAAAAGAAAACTCAGATCCTATTTTTGCCTTTTTTCCTGGTTTACACAAAACTTCCCAAGAATCCTTATCAATTCTATTTAAAAGTAAAAATTCAACTAAAGTTTTATTTTTTTCACTTTCACCAAAAAGCCTTGCAGGAATTACTTTAGAATCGTTAAGTACAAGGCAATCTCCTTTGTGTAGGTAATCAATTATATCTTTAAAAGACTTATGTTCAATTAAAGAAGAGTCCCTATGTATGATCATAAGCCTTGATGAGCTTCTATCCTCTAAAGGTTTTTGCGCAATGAGTTCCTCTGGCAATTCGTAATAATAATCACTTAGTTTCATCCTTAATTCCTTCATCTTTTTCTAAAAATTCTAGTTGTTTAATCACATCATCTAAAGGTTTGTTTCTTTTTTTATTTAAGTGAGCATAAGCTTTATCAGATGCAAGTCTTCCTCTTGGAGTTCTTATAACAAACCCCTTCTGCATTAAATATGGCTCATAAACATCTTCAATTGTATCTAATTCTTCTGCAATAAAATATGCAAGCGTTTCAATTCCAACTGGCCCACCATTAAAATTATCAATTATAGCATGAAGTATTTTATTATCTATAGTATCAAGACCTTCTCCATCAATATCCATAATTGCTAAAGCGTCCTTTGCTACATTTAATGTAACAACGCCTTTATTTTTAACATCAGAATAATCCCTAACCCTTTTTAATAATCTATTTGCTATTCTAGGAGTTCCTCTTGATCTTCTTGCAATTTCAATTGCTGATTCCTCATTCATGTTCATGTTTAAAATTTTAGATGAACGGATAATTATTTCCTTTAATTCATCTATTGAATAAAAATCCATAGAACTTAAAACCCCAAATCTATCTCGAAGTGGCGATGTTAAAAGTCCCACTCTAGTTGTTGCACCAATTAAGGTAAATTTTCTAAGGTCAAGCCTTATGGATTTTGCTTGCGGCCCTTTTCCTATTATAATATCCAGTGCAAAGTCTTCCATAGCTGGATAAAGTATTTCTTCTACAGTTCTATTTAACCTGTGTATTTCATCTATGAATAAAACATCAAAATCATTTAAGCTAGTTAAAATAGCAGCAAGATCTCCTGCTTTTTCTATGGCTGGCCCTGATGTTATTTTTAAACTACCACCCATCTCATTTGCTATGATATTTGCAAGAGTTGTTTTACCAAGGCCTGGAGGTCCATATAATAAAACATGATCTAAGGCTTCTTTTCTTATTTTTGATGCCTCTATAAAAATTTTTAGCTTTTCTTTAACTTTGCTCTGACCTATATATTCATTTATCCTCTTTGGTCTTAAACTATATTCATTGTGTGAATCTTCACTAATATATGCAGATGACACAATTCTTTCTTCTTCCATATTCATCACCATCAACTAATAAGAAACTTTAGAGCTTCTTTTAAAATTTCTTGAAGATCTTTTTTATCTGTTACATGTAAAAGGGCTTTATCGCTTTCTTTTTCACTGTACCCAAGAGCTATTAGAGCTTCTTTTGCTTCAGTCATTAAAGCATCGTTTTTAAAATCATCATGCTCAAAGGAGCCAGGAGTATTTATTATTTCATCTGGTTTAATTTTATCTTTTAATTCTAGAATGATTCTTTGAGATAACTTTTTTCCTACCCCTACAGCTTTTGAAAGGGATTTGTCGTTTCCACTATATATATCAAATTTTATTTTATTAACTGAATTTATAGATAATATTGACAATGCAGCTTTAGCCCCAACACCGCTTATGGTTATGAGCTTATTAAATAATTCTAGTTCATCTAATGAATAAAATCCATATAAACCTATAAAATCTTCCCTCACAATTTGTTGAATATATAGCTTTGCTTCCTCTCCAATTGAAGGAAGCTGAGAAATTGTGTTTCCTGATGTGAATATTTTATATCCTATACCAGAATTTTCAATTACTATGTAATCTTTATTTAAATACGTATATGTCCCTTTAATATAATGATACAAAAAAAGAATCCTCCACTTTATAATCTTTGGTTATTATAACATAGTTTTAAGTTTAATATAAATACTTATTTTTAATTTTGTTTTTAATTTAGGCAAAATAATAAAGAAGTTAAACAAAATGTTGTAGGAATTAACTTCTTTAATAAGCATATTTTATGTTAAGTTTTATTTATAGAATTCTCTATAATCATCAACAGCGCTAATGGCTTCTTCTTTTGTATCAAATTGATAGTTTACATGGCCTTTAAATAAAAATTCTCTTTCTTTGTCTGGCAATTTATTTGCATCCATATCCTTAAATATATCGTCTTGGCTTTCCACTTTTAAATCTCCATATTCATCTGTTTTATATATGCATATTTTATTTTCTTTTATGCCAATGACATATTTGTTTGGAAGATAAAAGCTTTCTTTATTTAATACTACTTTTTCTTTAGTAAATTTATCTATGGTAAATCCTAAGTTTTTAAACTTTGCTTCTATTTCACTTTTAGTTAAATTATTGTATTTGTCTCCTGCTTTTTCTTCTTTAGAAATAGTGTCTTTATTTGAATTAAATTTCATATTAAGTACAATAAGGGTATCTTCTGTTGTTATTTCACCATTTTCTCCATCTTCATTTAATACTACTTTTGCATTTTTTAAATCTTTGCCATCTAAATCAGATGACTTTTTCATAGAAAAATTGATGGTAATGTATGCTATTATTACTATTAAATAAAATGATAAAACAACCATAATTACTTTTTGTATTTTATTAGACTTCAACATTATTAAAACCTCCTCAATTAGATTATTTACTTAAATCCATGTTTTTAAACATTTTTAATGCTCTTGAAATAAAATTTTAAATGTATTAATATGTTTTTAAAGTATTCATAAAATTTACAGTTTGAGGTAAAAATGAAGTTTGATAAAATTCCATATTTTAAATTTTTGCCCATTATCATTGTTACTCTTTTATTAATAAAAATAATTAACCAAACTGATTTTGCATTTATAAGTATAAATGTTTTATTTCAAATAATTTCTCCTATTTTTTACGGGTTTATCATAGCATATATTTTAAATCCAGCTATGAACTTTTTAATTAAGAACTTCTCTTTAAAAGTTTCACTTAGCATATTTATTGTTTATTTTTCATTTTTTTTATTAATTGTGTTATCAATTGGCTTTATTATGCCAGTTGTAATACGCAGCATTAGCGATTTAACATTGCAAATACCGACATATGTAAACAATATTACTGAATTAACTCAAAAATTCAGCGATGTATTTAAAAATTTTGATTTTTCTAAAATTTTAACAGATAATTTAAGCATGTTAGGAAATGAACTTAAAAATTATTTTTCGAGTTTTATTTCTTCAGGTTTTTCTGCTGTAGCAGTTACAGCTCAAGCTTTTTTTACCATTTCACTATCAATACTTTTATCCATCTATTTTTTAAGCAGCAAAACTCAATTTAAAATATATATGGTAAAATTGTTGTATGCTTTTTTAAAAAAATCATCTGCAGATACAATTATAGAATATGCCGTTGAAATGAATATAGTTTTTTCTCAATATATTAATGGTAAATTGCTTGAGTCCGTTATACTTAGCATTATTGCATCCTTAGGCCTTACTATTTTAAGAATTCCATATGCATTGCTTATGGGTGTTATCGTCGGTTTTACAAACTTAATACCTTATATAGGGCCTTTTATTGGAATGGTTCCTCCTGCTATTATTGCGTTCTTTAATAAACCTTTATCTGCTGTTTTTGTAATAGTATTTTTGCTCATACTTCAGCAATTTGAAAACCTATGGCTTGGTCCTAAAATTTTAGGAAATAAAGTTGGACTATCCCCTGTAAGTGTAATAATTGCAATAATCATTGGAAGTGCTCTTTTAGGAATACCAGGAATGCTTATTTCCATACCAATTTTTGCATTTTTAAAGGTTTCTGTTAATAAATATATTCAAAAAAAACTTGAAAGCAAAAACATAAAATAAGCCCCTTCTTAAAATCACCAATAAGAAGGGGTTTTCTTAATTTTTTTTATTTTGAAAAATATCGTTAAGCTCTAACAGCATTTTATCAGTTGTTGCAATAACTTCATTGTATTTACCAGAGCTGTTGTCTCTCTCCATAAGCCTCTTTGAATTTGTTAAATCCTTATGAGCTTTATCATATTCTTTTAAATTTGTATAAGCAACACCTCTGTCAAAATATGTTCCAAAAGAAACAGGGTCTATTTCAATAGCCTTATTAAAATCTATTATTGCTTCATTATATTGGCCAAGCGCTAAATAAGACTCACCTCTATTTGAAAAAAGCTCTACATTTTTTAATCCATAATTTTCTGCATTATTTAAATTTTCAATACATCTTCTATATTCATCTAAATTAAAATATGCAAGACCTAATTTCAAATAAGCATAACTATAGGTATTATTTATTTCAATAACTTTTAAATAATTATTTATAGCATT
The DNA here is from genome assembly GCA_031549885.1 of Clostridiaceae bacterium. GTDB lineage: Bacteria > Bacillota > Clostridia > Clostridiales > Clostridiaceae > WQUF01. The sequence goes on along the minus strand of JAVBPD010000031.1, from coordinate 35,264 downwards.
AGAATTTTCTTTTTTATCAAAATATATATTTCCAAGTATGTAATAAGCTCTATAGTCTCTTGCATTTGATTCAATAACTTTTTTTACATTTGCTATAGCATTTTCATAATCCTTTTTATCAAGATAAACTTCAGCTATATTTAAATATATATTTTTGTCATTATATCCATCTTTAATTAAATTATTATATTCGTTTAATGCATCATCATATTTTTTTAATTTGCAGAGTATTTCTCCCCTCATAATGCTTGTCTTTTGATTTTTATTTATGCTTATAGATTTATTTATATCTTGCAAGGCTTCTTCATACATTTCAATTTTATAATAAGCCCTTGCCCTGTTTTCGTATAAAATTGACACATCTGGATTTAACTTAATAGCCTGAGTAAAATCTAATATTGCAAAAATGTATTCTCCTACCTCAATATAAGCTGTACCTCTATTGTTGTAAAACTTATAGTTTTTATCATCATTTTTAATTCCAATATTGTAATATTTAATGCTTTCTTCATAGTTACCCATGCTATAATTAATAATGCCAAGATATAAATAAACGCTATTATCTATGTTTTTTTCTTCAAGAATTTTATTGCAAATTGACAAAGCTTCTGTATACAGCTTAAGTTTTACAAGCCTTCTAACATTTTCAATGCTAACGTCATTTATTTTTTCTTCATACTTTGCCTTTTGTACAAATTTAAAATCCATATATGATTCAGCATCATTGTTTTTATTTAACAAATTAGGATATAATTCAGATTGATTTAAAGAATCAATATTTACACTAGATTCTTCCCCTTTATTTTTATCGATTAAATTTTGATAAAGCTCAGGTTGCTTTAATTCAGTTGAATTTTTACTTCTATCTATTAAATGAGAATAAATCTCAGGATGTTTAAAATTATCGTTATCAAAAATCAAATCGGATTCTTTTTTTTCATTTGTTAAATCTTCATCATATACATTTAATTCCGTATTATTTTTATCAATTAAATTAGAATTATTTAACAAATCAACCAAGTTAATCTTGCTTATATATTTGCTTTCTTCATAAAAAGATCCATCATAAGTATTTTCATTATAAGAATTTTCATTCAAGTTATTAACTTTTTCTTTTTCTATCTCAGTTTTTGACTCTTTTTTATCAAGTTCAATTTTATCAGGATCTTTTTTATCGACGTAATACACATTAGGATTGGTAAAATTTAAAAACTCATCTATATGAGAATTAGTCCATTTTCCACTGCTTACTGTCTTTTTGATATTTTTGATTTAATGAATTCTTCATAATAATCTTCATATTTATACGAACCTACTTCACCTGTTGTAGAATCCTTTATTTCCTCAATTTCATTATCTAATACAATTTCATCATTATCTAATTTATTTTCTTTATAATATTCCTCAGATACATCTTCAATTATTGGAATTTCATAATTATTCTCTAATTTATTTTCCACATAATACTCTTCAAAGACAGCATCATCTATATAAATTTCATCGTCTAATTTATCTTTCTTGTAATACTCCTCAGGTATATTGTTGCTTTCAGGTATGCTATATTCATCAATTTTAGTCATCAGTATTTTGTTATTATCAATAACTTTATCTTCAATTACTTTTAAACTTGGCTCATCAATATTACAATCTAATATTTTTTCATCCAAATCTTTTTTTATTTCATCTTCATTATTTAAAAGCCTATTATTCTTTTTGTTTTTATTTGAGTCATCACTTTTATTATCAAATAAATAATTAAACTTTCCCATGTAAACACCTTTTTCCTATGCTAATATAATACATTTAAATTCATAAATTATATAATATCTCTATAATAATTATAATAATAGTAATTTATTAAATTACTTATAATACTTGACAGTATAAATATATGTCATAATATTAACTTCAAATAAAAATTTTAAAAAATAATAGCTAAAAATTTTCATTGAAGTTATTTGTGTAATTTATTTTTATATTGTATATACTTTTTCAGCTTTTTATGATATAAATTATATAGATATGTATTTGTTTACATATAAATTAAGACTTAATCTATAAAAAAGCCAATTTTCTACTCTCATCTGCATCAGCATTTAGCTGGTGCTTTTTTTATAAAAAAATGGACTCATAAAATGAATCCATTTTGCTTTTATATTTATTTTAAAATTTTTTCAAGGTCAGCTTCTGGTGTAGATATAGGTGTTAAATTAAATTTCTCTACTAAAACATTTAGTATATTTGGTGATACAAATGCAGGAAGTGAAGGTCCAATATAAATATTCTTTATTCCAAGAGATAAAAGTGTAAGGAGTATGCATACTGCTTTTTGCTCATACCAAGATAACACTAATGTTAGTGGAAGTTCATTTACAGAGCATTTAAATGCTTCTGATAATGCTACAGCTACTTTAATTGCGCTATATGCATCATTGCACTGTCCCATATCCATTATTCTTGGAAGTCCTCCAATTTCACCTAAATCAATATCATTAAATCTATATTTACCGCAAGCTAGAGTTAAAATAATTGAATCGCTTGGTGTCTTTTTTACAAAATCAGTGTAATAATTTCTTCCAGTTTTAGCACCATCGCACCCTCCAACTAAGAAGAAATGCTTTATACTTCCAGCTTTTACAGCATCGATTACTTTATCTGCCACAGATAATACAGTTCCATGTGCAAACCCTGTCGTTAAACCTTCGCCATTATTTATTCCATAGCATACTTTGTCTTCTTTATATCCGCCATGTTCAAGGGCTTTATTTATTAGAGGGGTGAAATCTTTATCACATCCTATGTGAACCATGTTAGGGTATGATACCACTGATGTTGTAAAGATTCTATCTGCATAGTTATCTAAAACAGGCATAAGGCAGTTTGTTGTAAATAAAACAGGTGCAGGAATATCTTTAAATTCCTTTTGTTGATTTTGCCATGCCGTACCAAAATTTCCCTTTAAATGAGGATATTTTTTCAAACCTGGATATCCATGAGCTGGAAGCATTTCTGAATGAGTATATATATTTATTCCCTTATCCTTTGTAGCTTCAAGAAGTAAATACAAATCATGTAAATCATGGCCTGTAACAACTATAAATGGACCTTTTTCAATTCTTGTGCTAACCTTTGTTGGCTCTGGTGTTCCATAAGTACTTGTATTTGCTTCATCTAAAAGTGCCATGCACTTAAGATTTACATTACCAGTTTCCATTACGATAGCAAGAAGTTCATCTGCAGTTAACTGTTCTGACACTGCTGACAATGCTTTATAAAAAAACTTATTTACATCTTCATCAGTTTTTCCTAAAACATAAGCATGGTGAGCATACGCCGCTATACCTCTAATTCCAAATAATATTAAGGATTTTAATGAGCGAATATCTTCATTATCTCCCCAGAGTGTGGAAAGATCCATTTCTTCTGTATCTTGAAATTGTGCTCTAACTTTATCAATCTTATTACAAAATTCTTCAATATTTTCATTATTAAAATTCACATTTGTCACTGTAATAAATAATCCATCAATTATTAACTTATCAGTTTCTTTTGTTCTATTATCCTTTGAAGCTTTGGCGAGAGCAACAAGCTTACCTGTTAATTTATCTTGAAGATTTGCAGTATCAAATTTTTTACCACATACTCCGTTTACTGTGCAACCTGTTCCTTTTGCAGTTTGTTCACATTGAAAACAAAACATTGACATATAAATTCCTCCTAATTTTCTAATATTTCTCCATTAATACCTATAGTGATAACATTCCAAGGTATCATTTTATTGCTATTAATTAAAGCTTGTTTTACGGCATTTACTATACCGCCACAGCATGGAACTTCCATTCTAGTTACTGTTAAACTTTTAATATCATTTAAAGTTAAAATAGATGTTAACTTTTCAGAATAATCACAATCATCAAGTTTTGGACACCCTATTAAAGTAATTTTATTTTTCATAAATTTATTATGAAAATTACCATAAGCATATGCTGTACAATCTGCAGCAATTAACAAATTTGCATTTTTAAAATAAGAAGCATTTGGTGGAACAAGTTTTATTTGTATTGGCCATTGATTTAACTGGCTTTCTATATTTTCTTCAAAATGCTTAAAACTACTTTTTTCATGGGATATGGATTTTGACGCAGATCCAGGGCAACCACATGGGAGCTTTTCATCATTAACTTTCTCCATATTCAACTTAACAGCTTCTTCATTAAATTCTTTAGCTTCTCTTTTTTCAAAGCTAATAGCACCTGTAGGGCAAACTGGGAGGCAATTTCCAAGGCCATCACAATAATCATCTCTTAAAAGTTTGGCTTTTCCATTAACAATGCCAATTGCACCTTCATGACAGGCCTCCACACAAAGTCCACAACCATTGCATAAATCTTCATCAATTTTGATTATTTCTCTAATCATAAATTTTTTAACTCCTTGTTTGACTTTATATACACATTGTAATATTATTAAAGCAAAATATCTGTTGCAATTGCAACAAAAGGAGAAATTATTGAAAAAATATCTTGAATTTTTTAAAAAAGTGCCTTTATTCCAAAATATCGATATAAATGAAATTGGCAGTCTTTTAAAATGCCTTGATGTAAAATTAAAAACTTATGGTAAAAATGAATTTATTATTTTAGCTGGAGAAAAAATATCATCTATTGGACTTATAATTAAAGGATCTGTATATATTATTAGCGAAGATGGGTTTGGAGAGAGAAACATATTAGCAAAACTTACAAGTGGAAATATCTTTGCTGAAGCTTTTGTTTGCGCTGGTTTACAAAAAAGCCCTGTTTCTGTTGTTACAATAGAAGAATGTGAAATTATGGCTTTAGAATTTAAGAAGATTATACATATTTGTCCAAATTCATGCTCTTATCATTCCTTATTAATTGAAAATATGCTTAAAATCATAGCAAACAAGAATATACTATTGAACAATAAAATGGAAATATTAAATAAAAGATCCATAAGAGAAAAGCTTATAACTTACTTCTCTCAAACTTCAAAAGAACAAAATAATAGTAAATTTAAAATACCATTTTCTAGAGAAGAACTGGCTGATTACTTATGTGTAAATAGATCAGCTTTATCTCGTGAACTTTCTAATATGAAAAATGAAGGGTTAATAAATTTTAATAAAAATGATTTTAAAATATTGGTTTTTAATGAAAGTTTTTTATCAGAATAAATTAATAAAAATTAAAAATACCGGATTTCACCAGTATTTTTAAAAAGATTTTCCTCATTACTTTTTAGCTACAATACACATCCAATTTGGCAAGCTGCCATTGGATTATTATGACAATCATGCATACGATCAACTTCCTCTTTTGTCGCAGTGACCCCTTCTGCAATCTTTGAATAAGGAAGCCAGAAAAGCCAATTGTAATCTTTCTCGGCAAACATTTACTTTATATGTTTAACTGCAAGACCTGAATCCAGTATGGCATTCATAATATCCATGACACACCATGCAAAAGTTATTTCTGTATCACTCTCAAACGGACCAGTCATGTCTTTCAACTTTTACTACAGCTGGTCTTATTCCTGATTGCTCGTGGCCTTTTTTAGGATTTAAATTTATGAGTAATATATCCCCTTGTTTGGGAATATATTTGTTTACCATATTTCTTCACCTACAGGTTCTTCAATACCCCAGTCAAAACTACTACAATCATAGTCTCCATTATAATTTTTAAATAATTCTTCTAAACTTGCATATGAGTTTTTTTTAAATTTTTTTATAATTATTTGTTCTTTATCTGCAATAATTTCTATGCTTTCATCTTCTTTCATTCCTGCTTGTTCTAATATTAATTTTGGAAGCCTCACTCCTTGGCTATTTCCCCATTTTTGAATGCTCGTATACATAAAAATATCACCTCTTATTTATAGTGTATCCTTAGTATATACATTATGCAACTATTATTAAGCACCTCTTAAGAGAGTGAGCTTTTCGCAAAATAACCCATATGCTTAATTAGTATCAAGAGATGGATCAAATCTTTTAGTTGTCTATTCCAATCATTACGGAAGTAGCTTTAATAACAGCATACGCCTCCATGCCAACCTTAAGTCCTAATTCTTTTACAGCATTCATGGAAATAGTTGAAGTAATAGTGTTACCACTTCCAATATCCATAGTTATAATACTATTAACTGCACCTTCATCAATTTTAGTAATTTTCCCTTTTATTTGATTTCTTGCACTTAGTTTCATAAATACCTCCTAAAACTTTATTTTATTTAATTATTAACTTAAAATAGCTTATCTTATTCAAATATAATATAATGATATTGTTTTAGCAAATAATTATAAATAAACTCTCTAAAGAAAATCAATATGAATATTCAGTAAAAATTTTATAGAAAAGTAGGAAATAAAAATGAAGTTTTTAAAGATACTAACTGTGTTAATATTACTAGGCGTTGCTTTAATAGCTGTATTTATAAGTATCTCAAAGTGTACAAACCAAAACTCAAATAATGATGCTACAGTTTCTATTCATTCTGAATTTCCGGTAGCAGGTAATTTAAATGAAATGACTAAGGCAGCTAACTTTATTGTTATAGGTAAATATGAAAGTTTTAATTCAAAATGGAATATGGCAAGAAACTCTGAAAATCCAAAACTTGAAGATGATGATATGTATGTTGAAGGACATCTTTATAATTTTGTAGTTGATGAGGTTATTAAAGGAGAAGCTTTAGATAAGAATGTTTTAGTAAACCTTACATATTTAACACGTGATATTTATATTGATAGTGATCAAGTTGTAAATGATGAGGGTATAGTAATTAAAGAAGCAACTACATCAAAAAAATATTATGCTTATAATAAAAATTTTCATTTCATTGAACCTGAAATTGGTGCTAAATACATGCTGTTTTTAAATAAAAGTGGGCTTATGCAAAATTACTATGGAGCAATTGAACCATTTCAAATAAAATTTGATAATAACAATATTGCTAAATTGCAATCAAAATTAATCAGTAATAATCAGAGAATTATAACAGATAATATTATTCAAATAAATAAAAACAAAAAAGTAACTTTCCAAACTATAATAGATGAAAAGATTACTGATGCCATAAGCGGAATGAATATTAATACTTTAAAGCAAGAAATTAATGAATATAAAAGATGATGCCTAGTAAGTTTAGAAATCATCTTTTTTTATACTATTAAATATTAATTTTTAATAGCAATTTTGCCCTTCCACAAGTTAAATTTATAATATAAAAAGCAAAGTATACAGCAAAATCCCCATCCTATTGGTATAGACCATGCCACAGCATTTGGGCCAAAGTTAAATTTATACACTAAAAGATGAGCCATAAAAGATCTTATTGTAAGGCTTATAATGGTTAAAGCCATGACCACAACTGCATCCCCAGCCCCTCTAAAGAAGCCATTAAACGAAAAGAAGATCGCAAATAAGAAATAAAACATAGCCATAATAGCCAAATATCCTGTTCCAACTTTTAAAACTTCTGGTATAGTTTCACCAGTTACAAATATCCCTATTAGTTCTCTACCAAATATTATAGCAATAATTGAAATTGCAATACCATAACCTAAACTTAATAATAAAGCCTTATGAAACCCTTTTTTTGCTCTATCCATCTGGTTTGCCCCCATATTTTGAGCAACAAATGTAGAAATTGCCATGCTAATGCTAGCAACAGGCATAGTAGCAAATGAATCTATTTTTGTAGCTGCAGTAAATCCTGCAATGGTATTTTCTCCAAATGAATTTACAAGCCTTTGAATTGTTAAAGATGCAAGTGATACTATAGAATACTGTATGGCTGCTGGAATGCTGTATTTAAGCGTAATTAAAAATAGTTTATAATCAAATTTCAAATCTTTTTTTCTGATGTTTAATAATGGTACATTTTTTCTAATATATAAAAAGCATAGCAAAGCTGATAGCCCTTGTGAAATAACAGTTGCAATAGCTGCTCCATTTACGCCAAACCCAAAATATGCTACAAATAAAATATCTAAAATTACATTAAGAACTGAAGCAATTATCAAAAAAAATAATGGATTTCTAGAATCTCCCAAGGCTCTTAAATATGCCGCAAATAAATTGTAAAACAATATAAAAATAAGTCCTATCATCATTATTCTTAAAAAAGATATTGCATCATCAAATATGGTTAAAGGAGTTTTTAACAATGTTAAAAAAAATGGAGCAAATATATACCCTATTGTGGATACTATTGCTACAAGTACCGTTAAAGATATAATGCTGGTGGACACTGTTCTTTTTAAATTATCATTTTGCTCTGCTCCATAAAATTGTGAAATTGCAACAGAAGCTCCTACTGCAAGCCCCATTATTATAGAAAGCAAAAAACTTATTACCTGCGATGATACTCCAACAGAAGCCAGTGCATCAGCTCCCACAAAGCGACCTACAATTATTGCATCTACCATATTATAAGCTTGCTGAAATATATTTCCTAAAAGCAGTGGCAATGAAAAAAGTATAATTTGTTTTGTTACATTTCCTTTTGTAAAATTATTCAATATAATAACCCCCCAATAATGCTAAAAAGCTTCTCACATTTTATTATAAGAAATTCTTTAACATAAAAAAAGCCTTGAAAAATCAAAGCTTTTATAATCATGGATTTATATTTTATTTTTTTACATTTTACTTTTTATAACCTCAAGTGCTTTTTGAAATTGAGGATCATTATCTAAAGAATAAGATTGAGCTCTAAGGTCTTCAGGATACTCAACTTTAACATCAGGCTCAAACCCAGTTCCTTGTATATTTTTGCCAAGAGGTGTGTAATACTTAGATGTTGTAACTTTTAAAGCGGAATTATACTCTGAATAAGGATGCAGGCTTTGTACAATTCCTTTTCCAAATGATTTAGTTCCAACAGTTGTAGCAAGATCATAATCTTTCATAGTACCAATGAATATTTCAGAAGCTGAAGCTGAATTTCCATTCATAAGTATAACCATAGGAAGTCCAACAAAATCTCCCCCAATAGAAGTAAGCTTTTTCTCAGGAGAGTTTTTGCCTTTAGTGCTTACAATTAAATCTCCCTTTTTCACAAAATTAGATACCATTTTCACACATTGATCTAAAAGTCCACCAGGATTATTTCTTAAATCTACAATCAATCCCTTCATATTTTCATAAGAAAGATCTTTCAATTTATTTTTTAATTGATCAGATGTGTTTTCATCAAACATTGATATCTTTATATATCCAATTTCATCATCAATCATTTTACCTGAAACAGTATCTACGGTAATCGTAGATCTAACCATAGTTAAATCAATATTGCCTGTACCCTCTCTATAAACTGTAATGGTTACAGAAGATCCTTCTTTACCCTTCATCAAGGTAACCGCTCTGTCAGAACTAGATGCATCAACCTCTTCATTATTTACCTTAACTATGTAATCCTTTGGCATCATCCCTGCCTTTTCTGCAGGAGAGCCTTTAAAAATCTCAACAACCTCAATTTTATTTATATCTTTTTTAGGTATAATTTGTATTCCTATTCCACTATACTTTCCTGTAGATTGAACAATAAAATCTGCATAATCTTGATTATCCATATAAACTGTATATGGATCTCCAATAGATTGTGCCATTCCTTTTATTGCGCCATTAATTAATTTTTCTTCATCTATACTTCCATCATACATATATTCTAAATCTTTTCTTATTTTATCAAGTTTAAGGTATTCTCCACTATTTAAAGAACCGCCTTCACCAAACTTATTCTTTAAAAAAAAACTTCCAAAAAGAAATGAAAATATGTTTGTAAATAACAGAATGCCAATAACACCCCAAAAAACAACCTTTTTATTTTTTTCCATCAAACTCTCCTTAATTATAATTTCTTATAATTAATATATATGTTTTCTATAATTATTATACTACTAAAAATTTGCGAATACTAAATATGCTAGCTGTTCCTCCAACAAATATTCCAAAACCTAAATAAATTGGAAGACTCATTAAAAGTAAGCTTTTAGGAGCAAATAATTTTAAGTTTAATGGTTGTGACAATGCTCTATATATCAAAACATAGAATAAATAAAGTATTAAAAGAGCTATTACTGCACCAAAGAATCCTATTAACATGCCTTCTAATACAAATGGCCTTTTAATATATGAATCTGTGGCTCCAATATATTTCATAATACCAATTTCTTTTCTTCTTGAAAATATAGTAAGCCTAATAGTATTTGAAATTAAAAACAGTGATATTCCTAAGAAAAGTGCAAAAATCGCAATGCATAACCATCGTCCAAAAGAAATAATTCTTTCAAGAAATTCAATTGCATCTTTCTCACTATTTACCGTGTCTACTCCTTTAAATCCTTCCATATCTTTAGTGATAACATCTACTAAATCTGTACTTTTAATTTTAACTTTAAATGATGCTGGAAGCGCACCAAGCAATCCATCAACTTTATAATTTTCATTAAAAATTTTCACTGCATCTTCTTTACTCACATATGTGACAGATTCTACTCCAGGTATTGCAGCTAGCTTTTCTTTTATTTTATCTTCCATACCTTTAGTTGCATCTTTTTGAATATAAACATTAACTATATATTTTGATTCTACTGATGTCATAATACTTCCAATTCCTATTATGCTCATAAGTATTATTCCAAAAAAGATAAGTGTAAGCGATAAATTAATTATTGCAGCTATGCTTAAAGTTCTATTTCTGGAAAAACTCTTTGTAGCATCTGCAAAAGAATCCTTAAAAGAACTTAACTTCATCTTCGTACCCTCCTCCTCTAATATCTCTAACAACTTCTCCTGATTCAAGAGTAATAACTCTTTTTTTCATTATATTAACTATATCTTTTGCATGGGTAGCCATAATAACTGTAGTTCCAGCTCTGTTTATGTCATTTAGTATGTCCATAATTCCTTGAGATGTTTCTGGGTCTAAATTTCCAGTTGGTTCATCTGCAATAACAACAAGCGGATTGTTAATTATAGCTCTACCAATTGCAACTCTTTGCTGCTCACCTCCAGATAATTCATCTGGGAATGATTTATGTTTTGCTGAAAGTCCCATAAGAGACAAAACAAGTGGTACTTTTTTTGCAATATCTTTATAAGGTGCCTCAGTTGCTCTTAATGCAAATGCAACATTTTCATAAACATTTAACGTAGGAATAAGTCTAAAATCTTGGAAAACCACTCCTATTTTTCTTCTAAAATAAGGTATTTGTTTTCTCTTTAAAAGGTTAATATTTTCTTTGTTCACATAAATAGTTCCAGAAGTAGGTTCTTCTTCCTTTAACAAAAGTTTTATCATCGTGGATTTTCCAGCACCGCTTACACCAACCAAAAAAACAAACTCTCCTCTTTCAATTTCTAGTGTAGTTGTTTTTAATGCATATGTATTACCAGTATAAATTTTGCTAACTTTATCAAATTTAATCATTTCATACCTCTTTTAAGAATGGAAATATTTTTATATTTACAATTATATCATAATTCATTAAAAATTTGAAACATATAAGTATATAATAGGTAATAATACATATATGTTGTTAATTTTGTTAAATTTTTAATCTTCTCTTAGTATTTTAAATCCTTCTCCAAGGACTTCATTTGCATGACTTACAGTTATAAAAGCTTTTTCATCAATTTCTTTTATATAATTCTTTAGTTTTATAAATTCTTTTCTATCTAAAATCGAAAATATTACTTTTAACTCAGTATTATTATACCCACCTTCACCATGTAAAAGAGTACAACCTCTCTCAAGCTCTTTAATTATATATTCAATTATCTCTTGATTTTTTTTGCTTATAATAAAAATCGATTTACATTGATTAAAACCATCGATCATTGTATCTATAACCACACCATTTATAATTACAGAAAACATTCCATATAAAGCTTTATTCACTCCAAATACATAAGCTGCTCCTAATATAACCATAAAATCTACTGCCAGCAATGATTTACCAATATCATAGTGAAAAAACTTATTTAATATTTTTGCAATAATGTCTGTACCACCAGTTGAAGCATTTTGATTAAAAACAAACGCCATCCCAATAGCACAAGTTATTGTACCAAATATAGAGCTTAACAATAAATCATCAGTAAATACAAATTTTTTAGGAAGAAAAAGTTCAAGAATGTAAATAAAAAACGACAAAATTAAACTTGAATATATTGATTTTGATCCAAATTTATTTCCAAGTATAATAAATGCAATTATAAATAGTATAATATTAAGCACTATCATGAGAAAACCAATAGGTATAACTGGAAATACGCTATTTATTATCATGCTAATACCAGTTACTCCTCCTGCGGCTAAATCATTTGGTATAAAGAACAGTATAGTACCAACCGCAACAAGAAATGAGCCAAAAGTTATAATGAGATAGCTTTTAATGTCTTTAAAATTCTTCATCGAAATTCCTCTCCATTTAAGTCACATTATAAAAAATACCCCTATTGGAGTATTAATCAGCTTTCTTTCTTGTTATTAACTCTTTTGCAGAATTTACAATTTCAAGTGCAGTAAGGCCATATTTTTCTAGAAGTTCATCAGGTTTTCCACTTTCGCAAAAACTATCTAAAATGCCCACCCTTTTCATAAGTGTAGGGTAATTTTCGCTTATAACTTCTGAAACTGCGGATCCAAGGCCACCTATTATGCTATGTTCCTCACATGTTACAATTGCGTTTGTTTCCTTTGCAGCTTTAATTATTGCATCCTTATCTATAGGCTTAATGGTGTGTATATTTAATACTCTTGCAGATATTCCAGAATCTTTTAAAATATCTGAAGCATTTAACGCTTTTTCTACCATAATTCCTGTTGCGATTAATGTAATATCTGTACCTTCTCTTAACAAAACAGATTTGCCAATTTCAAATTTATAATCTTCTGTATTATTTACTGTGTTAACAGACATTCTTCCAAGTCTAACATAACATGGATTATCTATCTTTGCAATAGATCTAATTATTTCCTTCGTTTCAATGTCATCACATGGACAAAAAACCATCATTCCAGGTATTGTTCTCATAAGGGCTAAATCTTCATTACACTGATGTGATGCGCCATCTTCTCCTACAGTTATTCCAGCATGAGTTGCACATATTTTAACATTTAAATGAGGATATCCTATAGAATTTCTTACTTGTTCATAAGCTCTTCCTGCAGCAAACATAGCAAAAGAACTTATATAAGGTATTTTACCACAAGTGCTTAAACCAGCAGCTACTGCTGTCATATTGCACTCAGCTATTCCCATATTAAAAAATCTTTCAGGAAATTCTTTTTGAAAATCTGCAGTTTTTGTTGATTTTGATAAATCTGCATCAAGTACAACAATATTTTCATTTTCTCTTCCTAATTCAACTAATGCCATGCCATAACTTTCTCTAGTTGCAATTTTCGCCATATTATTTTCCCTCCAATTCACATAAAGCAGCTTCACATTGTTCTTTAGTTGGAGCACTGCCATGCCATGATGCCTTATTTTCCATGAAACTTATGCCTTTTCCTTTAATAGTTTTGCACACTATCATGGTAGGTTTATCCTCTGAAGCTAAAGCAGAATCGATAGCATTAAATATTTTATCAAAATCATGACCGTCATCTAGTTCTATAACATTCCAATTAAATGCTCTAAATTTATCTGGTATAGGCTCTGGGTTCATAACTTTAGTTATTTCTCCATCTATTTGAAGTCCATTATGGTCTAAGAAAGCAATTAGATTGTTTAATTTATATTGAGCAGCACTCATTGCAGCTTCCCACACTTCGCCTTCTTCAATTTCACCATCGCCTAAGAGAGCAAATACCTTATAATTTTTTTTATCTATTTTACCGGCAATTGCCATTCCAACTGCTGTTGATATTCCTTGACCTAAAGAGCCTGTAGACATATCAACTCCTGGAACCTCATTCATGTTTGGATGTCCTTGCAATCTAGAATTTATCTTTCTAAATGTCAAAAGCTCATCAACGCCAAAGAATCCCCTTCTTGCTAAAATGCTATAAAGAAGAGGAGATGCATGACCTTTTGACAAAACAAACCTATCCCTATTTGGATCTTTAGGATTGTTTGGATCTATATTCATTTTGTTAAAGTAAAGGGACACTAAAATTTCAACAGATGATAAAGACCCTCCTGGATGTCCAGAGCTTGCTTCTGTCACCATTTTTATAATATCTTCTCTAATTGTCTTTGATATACAATTAAATTTTTCTATGTTATTTTCCATATGTCCTCCGTATTTATATTTAATTATAAATTATTTTAACATATAAATTTAAACTTTGTAACAATATTTTTTTATAAAAATATACTACAGACAAAACGTGTATTTTAAGGAGATATAAATGATTACCATTAGTCTATGTATGATTGTTAAAAATGAAGAAGAAGTATTATATAGATGTTTAAACTCAGTAAAAGATGCTGTTGATGAAATAATAATTGTGGATACAGGTTCAAACGATAGAACTAAAGAAATAGCAAAAGAATTTACGGATAAAATATACGATTTTAAATGGTGCGACGATTTTTCAAAAGCAAGGAATTTTTCTTTCTCAAAAGCTACCATGGATTATCAGATGTGGCTTGATGCTGATGATATTTTATTAGAAAATGACAGAAAAAAACTAATTGAATTAAAAAAAACTTTAGACAATAGTATAGATGTAGTAACAATGAAATACAATTATCATTTTGATGAATTTGATAATCCAACTTTAACAATGTCTCGAGAAAGATTATTAAAAACAGAAAAAAATTTCACATGGAATGACCCTGTTCATGAATATATACAAATAACAGGAAAAATATACAAATCTGATATTTGCATTTCTCATAAGAAAAAATTCACAGAATCAGATAGAAATTTAAAAATATATGAAAGCATGATAAAAAACAATATTCCACTTTCTACTCGTTCTCTATATTATTATGGAAGAGAATTAAAAGATCATAAAAGGTATATTGAATCCATATATTACTTTGAAAAATTTTTAAAAACGGAAGACGGATGGGTAGAAGATAAAATTTCTTCATGCTTTGAACTTGCTAATTGTTATAAAAATATTGGAGATAGTAAAAAACGCTTAAGGACTCTTTTTAAAAGCTTTTTATTCGATACCCCTCGGGCTGAAATTTGTACTGAAATAGGTTATTATTTTAAAGATGTTCAAAATTACAATAACGCTATATTTTGGTTTGATGTGGCTACTAAATTGATAAAACCTGCATCTATTGGGTTTATTTTAAATGATTACTGGGGATACTTACCAAATATTGAATTGTGCATTTGTTATTACAGAATAGGAAATATAGCAAAAGCAAAATATCACAACGAAATAGCTGGAAGCTTTAATCCCAATTCTCCTTCAGTAATTAAAAATAGGGAATTTTTCCAATCATTATAAATAGTTTGCTACAGAATTTACAAAAATCAATTCTGTAGCAACCTTCTATAACATCTATTGCTTTAAAGATTGTATTGCTGTGCCACAAGATCATAGAGCCCTAATTCACGAATTTTTGAAATAGGAACTTTAAAAGTTGCTGTTACCGTGCCAGGGGCTCTACCTATTTCAAGCGCTCCTACCACTGTTGTGCGATTCATAACTTGTGGAACTGTCATATTTAAAAGTTTAGCAGCCCTTAGAAGAGCACAAGATACTGCCTCATTTAAATTTTCTCCGGTGCCTATAAAAGAAATAGGAGCATTTTCCTCAATTTTAACATTCCATTTTTCTGACATGCGCTTTGCAGAATTCATTTCTTCATTTGTAAGCTTTCTTGCTAAATAAGGTAAATCTTCTTCAACTGGAAGTAAAATAGGTCCATCTAAATTTAATCCCTTTAAAACTGATACTTGAAGTACAACTACACCAGATACGTCACAAGTATGCATTGCAATTTCTCCATCTCCTTGCATTGCATGCATATCTCCAGCATAAACCCCTCCTCCAGAAACCTTAACAGGAGCGATCAAAACTGCGCCAGCACGAACACGATTTATATCCATATGCCCATCTGTTACATCCATTAAATCTTCTTTCTTTATAGAAAATTTATGATCTCTTCCTATGAGAAAACTTCCAAAATCTCCTGCATTATGTGAATCAGGTAAATCTCTTGCTGGAACTGTACCAAGTTGTCCCATAAAGGGACGAGTTTTTAATACTAAACCTGAAATATCACTTGGCGCTAATGCAACAACTGGATTTTGAACAGAATTATCTGGTATTCTCATAAAGTCATATGGGTTTTCTGCAACCTTCTTTGCTGCTTCTTCATTAAGAGTAAGTCCAATTTTTTTATCATCATCAAATGCAACTGTATAACCACTTGTAAACTCAAATTCAGCAGCAGAACCACCACATATATCACATCTTATAGCATCGGGTCCAATACCTTCAATATGTGTCTTTGGATATTCTGCACCACATTGTAAACACTTACCAGCAACTATAGCATCACTCAATCCTTGCTTTGATCTCATAGATTCATTTCCAGAAGATGTACATTCTGAAGTTACTTCAACAGATACAATTCTTATTGCAATTGCATCACCTACTTCTGCACCATAAACAGCAACTGGAGTAGTCACCTCATGTCCACCTTCTATGGAAGGAGTAAGCATTGGTCCCCAGCATCCTGGTGCAGTATTTGCAACTATAAATCCGCCATCTTTCACTGGCCCTAGCATTTTTATACAAGGACCAATTACTCCATTTGTAAAAGTATTTACAAAGACAGTTCCTTGTGCCATTATAACATCCTCCTATTTATTCTTTAGATAAATATTATCAGTGCTATATTTTTTGTCAATATATTAATTTAAAAATCAAATTGATATAATTAAATTCTACAAGGATAAAATAATAAAACTATTATATAAAATTAACTAGAGGTGAAAAATGAATTTAGGTTTTATAAAAGTTTCGTCAGCATGTCCTGTTACTGATATTTCAAATGTTAAATTTAACTTAATCCACATCAAAAGCTGTATAGATATGGCACTTAATGAAGGCTCTAAAGTAATAACCTTTCCTGAACTTAGCATTACTTCGTATACCTGTGGGGACCTTTTTTTAAACAACCATTTAATAAATAAATCCTATGAATCAATAATAGAAATTGCAGAATACTCTAAGAATAAAGATATTTTCATTGTAGTAGGTTCACCAGTTAAGTATTCGAGCGAATTATACAACTGTGCCATTGGAATATTAAATGGTGAAATAATAGGTATTGTTCCAAAATCATACATACCAAATTATGGAGAGTTTTACGAAAAAAGATGGTTTTCATCAGGTGGAAACATATTAAATAAAACTGTTGATATTAAAAATTTCAAAGCAATTCCCTTTGGCAAAAATATAATCTTTAATTATAAAAACATCGCTATTGGAATTGAATTATGCGAAGATGTCTGGACTATAATTCCTCCTTCATCTTTTTTAACAAGAGGAGGAGCTAATATAATCTTAAACCTTTCTGCATCAAATGATATAATAGGAAAGCATAAGCAAAGAGAGAATTTAGTTACATCTCAAAGTTCAAGGTCCATATGTGCATATGTTTATTCATCTGCAGGTGTTCATGAATCTACTACAGATATTGTATTTAGCGGCGCTTTAATAATAAGTGAACTTGGGAAAATTTTATCAAAAAACAATAGGTTTGAAAGAGAAGATAATATTATATCTGCAGTTATAGATTTAGACAGAATAGAAAATGAAAGGTTAAAAAACAAATCATTTAGAAACGATATTTTTTCAGACTATGACATTTTAAATATAGATTTAAATTTCAAAAATGATTTTGACTTAAAATATTTCAACAGGGAAATAAGCCCTAACCCATTTTTGCCTAAAGAAGAGGGTGAAATTGACAATAGATGCGATGAAATATTTAGCATTCAAACTGCTGGCCTTGCAAAGAGATTAGAAAAAGCTAATATTAAAAAGGCAGTTATTGGAATATCAGGAGGACTTGATTCTACTTTAGCTCTCCTTGTAACCATAAAAACCTTTGATATGCTTAAACTAGATAGAAAAAATATAATAACGATAACCATGCCAGGTTTTGGTACTACAGATAGAACATATTCTAATGCTGTATCACTATGCAAAAAATTGAACTGCGATTTTAGAGAAATAAACATTTCAAAATCCATACTTCAACATTTTAAAGATATTGACCATGATGAAAATATTCATGATGTTACTTATGAAAATGCTCAAGCAAGGGAAAGAACTCAGATTTTAATGGATGTTTGCAATAAAGAAAATGGCCTTGTAATTGGCACTGGTGATCTTTCAGAAAGCGCCCTTGGGTGGTGCACATATAATGGCGACCATATGTCAATGTACAATATCAATGGATCCATTCCTAAAACATTAGTAAGATATTTAGTTAACCATATACAAAATGAATATTGTGAATCTAATAAAGAAATAAGCGATATTTTAGAAGACATCCTAAACACCCCAATAAGCCCAGAACTCCTTCCTAAAAATGAAAAAGGTGAAGTTATACAGAAAACAGAAGATACCCTTGGTTCCTACGAATTACATGACTTTTTCATCTTTTATTTTATACGCCATGGCTTTTCACCGGAAAAGCTTATATTTTTAGCTAATAAATGCTTTAAAGATAAATTCAGTTCTGATTATATAAATGATGTGTTTAATATATTTATTAAAAGATTTTTTACTCAGAGCTTTAAAAGATCATGTGCACCAGATGGTCCAAAGGTTGGCAGCATCTCTTTGTCTCCAAGAGGTGACTTTAGAATGCCATCAGATGCAGATTTTTCAATGTGGATTAGTTTAGAATAAATATAAAAATGCTGGTTAAAATCAACAATTAACCAGCATTTGAATTTATGTAAGTATATTTTGTTTTAAAAAATTTTTATGTTCATTTTTAAAATCTCTTTTCATATTTTTTTCATATTTTTTTAAATATATTGTTGAAAATTCTTCAGAAGTAATTCCGAATTTTAAAAGCACATCATTAAAGTACATCAGTATATCTGCTAATTCTTCAATAAATGCTTTCTTAAGGCTTTCATCATTAACAATATCTTCTTCGCCTCTTTTTTTAATAATAGATATGGCTTCTCCCATTTCTTCAATCATGTATAATAAAGAATCCTTACCATATTTAGGCTCTAATGGTTCCCAAATGTCACAATATTTCTCCCACAATTTATATTGCATTTTTAGCATATCAGAAATTTTTAAATCGCTCATAAATCCTCCATACTTTATTGAAACAAAACATATATAATTTTTTCAAATTATTAACATTTAATTTATTATATCATATAATATAAAAACATTTGCATAAGTTATTATTTTTTTTTAAAACAATTAAAAAAATAATCTTGCTAGTCTTGTTCTTTGTTAATTTACACAGTAAAATATAATTAACACCTATAAATTTAACTAAAATTTTATAAATAAAACTTTAAAGGGGGATATTTATGAAAAAATTTTGCATTTTTATAACTGCAGTTATACTCATGACCGTATTAACATGCACTAAAAATATAAATAATCTTTCTGCCATAACTTCTGCAACTATAGATAGCCTCAGCAAAACAGGTAAATACTTCAATGGTTTAAATCTTGTAAATGATACCAAAAGAAATTTAACATATTATGTGCCCAGTAAATTTCCTAAAGTAAATGATTTAAACTATGGCGTTATTTTCCGTTTATCTGATGAAAAGAATGATAGCAGACTTTCTCTTATGTATACTAATTCTACTCTGTATTCTCAAGCTGATTTTGCCAATATGCCTTTTGAAGCAAATTTTATGCCTGGTGATTCTTTGGATAAATGGGTTAATAAGTTATTTTCTAGCATGCTCACTTTTTATGGTGAAGGATTTCATTATCAGTTTATTGAAAAACAAAGCAATATGTATATAGTAAAATATTACTATGGTGAATTTTATGATCATCCTACCTATTCTTTTTACAAAATATCAAACGGCGTACCTATATCTATGACTGTTAATGCAACACCAAATTATTCAAAAGTCATCAATAATATTTTAAATGAAGCAAAAACTTTATTTCAAAATTTTAATACAATAAAATCCTATGCCATAAGCCCAAATATTGGATTATATTATGTGTCAATTGGTTCTTTTAAAGTAAAATCAAACGCTGAAAATGCGGAAAAACTTGCAAAGTCTAAAGGTTTTACCACAAATATAACTTTTTCAAATAATATTTACAGGGTAAATATTGGAGCTTTTAGGATAAGAACAAATGCAGATTCACTTTTAAAATCTGCAATTGCTAAAGGATTTAAGGACACATTTTTATATCATGAAATAAAGAAGTAATCAAAATAAAGCTGCTTTAGCAGCTTTATTTTATCATAAATTTAGAGATTGAAATTCACCAGTTTTTTGATATATTATAGATTCACAAATATTTGTTACATGATCGCCTCCTCTTTCCATATATTTAGCTGCAAATAACAATTGAGTTAATTGGCTTATATCATCAATGTTCCCTTTCAACATTTTTGGTGTGAGATCAACATATAATTTGCTATATTGTAAATCTATTTCATCATCCATTTTGCATATTTCAAATGCCATTTTTTCATCCTTATTATCAAATGCTTTTACTGATTCCTCTAACATTCTAATAAGTACATCTTTCATTTTAATAATATATTTAATTTCATCCATAAATTCACATTTTGAAATTCTAATTCCTATTTTGCAAATGTCAACGGCATAATCAGCAATTCTTTCAAAATCAGTGACAATTTTAATACATGTAAAAACATACCTTAGATCTGAAGCAAATGGTTGCTGCAACGCAATCATCTTTACACACATTTCTTCAATTTTATCTCTCTTTAAATTAACCTTTAAATCTTCCTCTATAATTGACTCTAATCTCTTTGTATCCTTTTTTAAAAGAGCATCCATACATGAATTTATCTGATGAATTGTCATCTTTGCAATTTCCAAAATTTCCCGATTTAGCACTATAAGTTGTTTATCAAAAACATCTCTACTCATAAAATATATGAGATGGTGAAACCAATCTCACAAAATTCACCTCTTTTCTTTATAATTAATTATTTAACCAAATCTTCCAGAAATGTAATCCTCAGTTTTCTTTTCCTTTGGATTTGAAAATACAGAAGCAGTTTTATCAAATTCCACAATAACACCT
The DNA here is from genome assembly GCA_031549885.1 of Clostridiaceae bacterium. GTDB lineage: Bacteria > Bacillota > Clostridia > Clostridiales > Clostridiaceae > WQUF01. The sequence continues at coordinate 14,012 of JAVBPD010000031.1, read as the reverse complement.
TGATAAAAAAATGCAGTATATTCTGATATTCTAGCTGCTTGTTGCATATTATGTGTTACAATTAATATTGTATATTTATCTTTCATTTGAACTATTAAATCTTCTACTTTACCTGTTGAAATAGGGTCTAGTGCTGAAGTGGGCTCATCCATCAATATTATTTCAGGTTTTATTGCAAGAGTTCTTGCAATGCAAAGCCTCTGTTGTTGTCCACCAGATAATCCTAAAGCACTTTTATTTAACCTATCTTTAACTTCATCCCAAAGACTTGCTCCAATAAGGCTTTCCTCCACTATTTCATCAATTATTTTTTTATTTTTAATTCCATGGATTTTTAAGCCATAAGCAATATTATCATATACAGACATTGGAAAAGGATTTGGTTTTTGAAATACCATTCCTACTCTCTTTCTAAGTTCGATCTCGTCATAATTTTTATATATGTTCGCTCCGTAGAAAAGCACTTCACCTTCTATTCTTATATCATCTATTAAATCATTCATCCTATTTAAAGTTCGCAGAAATGTAGACTTTCCACAACCTGAAGGACCAATCAGTGATGTAACACATCCTTTATCTATATTAACATTAATATTTTTCAAAGCTTGAGATGACCCATAAAAAATATTTAAATTTTTAGTTTCAATAATATGCATTTATAACCTCCCAATGGTATGCTAATAAACTAAGGATAAAATCCTCCCACATTCCTTATCATTTCTATAGGAATGAAATTTATATTTATCAGAACATTTTGTACAGTAAACGCTAAAATAACAGTTATCCTGTAAGATTCCTGCTGTATCAAGCTGTATTTCAATGCACTTTGTTAAATCTAATAGTCTCTCATTATATACACCTTTGTCAAAATATAATTCATGACTTTTAAAATCATCAATCATTTCTTGTGAAACTTCATAGCAACATGCTCTTATATGTGGTCCAACACAACAAATCAAATCCTTAGAATTTATCTTATATTTTCTTTCAAGTAACTTTATTGTTTTAAGTAATATTATATCATAAGTTCCTTTCCATCCACTGTGTATTGCTGCTTTTATTGGCAAAAACTTATGCTTAATTAAAATAGGAACACAATCAGCAGTATATATACAAACACCTATACCTTCTTTATCTGAAATAGTAGCATCCCCTTTTTTAATTGTACCATCATAAATATTAATTATACTTGAATGTATTTGATCAGAATAACCTAATTCATTTATCTTTAATTCTTGGCACAATTCTTTAAGCTTATCATTAAATTCTTTACCATTTCTTTTATAATCTCCATCAGGGTTTTTTAAAGAAAACAAAAAATTACAATTTTCATTTGTCACATTTATGTATTCAATATTATTGACTTTAACAATTTTTTCCTCAAACATCTATATTCCCCATTTCAATGTTTTTTTATATACTTTCGCAAATACTCTGCGGTAAATGAGGTACCATTTTTTATCATATCATCCGGAGTTCCTTCAAATACAACTTCTCCACCATCATTTCCACCTTCTGGCCCAAGATCAATAATAAAATCTGAATCTAAAATAACTTGTTGATTATGTTCAACAACAATAACAGTGCTTCCTGAATTCACAATTTCATTTAATAATTTTAAAAAGTTTTCAACATCAATTGGATGCAATCCTGTGGTTGGTTCATCTAGTAAATATAAATTATGCTTTGAAGGATTATTTATTAACTCTTTAGCAAGTTTTAAACGCTGCCCTTCTCCTCCAGATAAAGTTGTTAAAGTTTGACCTAATTCTAAATAGCCTAATCCAACATCGTAAAGAAGCTTTAAAATCTTATGTATTTTAGGTTTTTCATTGAATACTATTAATGCTTCATCTACAGACATCTTTAAAATATCTTTAATTGAATAACCTTTATATTTTACAGAGAGAACTTTATCATTAAACTGATTACCACCACATACAGGACAAACAACTTCTATATTCTCAAAAAATAACATATTGCTTTCAACATATCCTAACCCTTCACAGTTTTCACAACGTCCGCCTTTTGTGTTAAATGAAAACTCCTTATTAGTTAATCCTTTTTCCTTAGAATCATCTAAGTCTCCAAATAATTTTCTTATATATGTATACACATCTGAATATGTAGCAACATTTGAGCGCCTCATTTTAGTAATAGCTGACTGTTCTATAGTTATTATTTTATCAAATTCTTCAATGCCTTTTATGTTTAAATTATTAAAACCTTTTGATAAAACATCAAATACTAAAGTGGATTTACCTGAGCCTGAGACTCCTGTAACTGTTGTAAGGCAATTCGTTGGAAATTTAACATTGATATTTTTTAAATTAAAAACTTTTGCATTTTTTATTTCAATAAATGAAGAGCTTTTCCTTTTTATTTCCCCATATTTTATTGGTTTATTTAAATATAAACCTGTTAAAGAATTTTTGTTATTTTTAATTTCTTCTAGCGTTCCATGTCCAACAATTTCTCCTCCATGTTTTCCAGCTAAAGGCCCTATATCTACAATAAAATCTGCTTCTTTCATAACATCTATATCGTGTTCTATTATTATAATAGTATTTCCAAAATCTTTAAGCTTTTTAAGCGTTTCAACCATTTTAATAGTATCTTTAGGATGCAATCCAATAGTAGGTTCATCCATCATATAAATAATTCCCATTAAATTAGAATCTAAACAAGAAGAAAGCTTAATCCTTTGAAGCTCTCCACCTGATAAAGTTATTATTTGGCGATCTAAAGTGAGATAACCAATTCCCATATTTATTATCCTTTGAATTTTTGTCTTTAAATCTTTTAAATAAGATTCCACCATATGAAAATGTCTATTATTTAATGAAACTTCTAGATTTAACACCCAATCATATAATTCATTTAAAGAAAAAAATGATAATTCAGGAAGTCTAGTATTTTTAACAGTAACATATCTGCTCAATTCTCCTAAACGCTCACCATTGCAATTTGAACATACTTTGTAATTAAAATAACTGTTTAAGTATTTAGAATCGCCTTGATTTTCTGAAATTCTTCTCCAAAGAGTTGTAAAAATTCCTTCAAATCTACCTTGTGCAATTGTTTTAGGTGGCATCTTATTTGGAAAAGCTTTCTTTAAACTTTCGTTTTCTACTCCATAAAATAAAATTAATTTTTGTAATTGTGTAAAATCTTTAACAATAGTGTTCACTTTAAAATCAATATTATAATATTTAAACGCATTATATAAACAAGAAATCTGATACTCCTTATATCTTTGTTCCCAAAAATTAATAGCTCCATTTTCTAATGATAAATTTTCATGAACAACTCTATTCTCATTAATGGTTAAGACTTTACCTAATCCTTCGCAAGCTTTACAGGCGCCTTCTTTCGTGTTATAGGAAAAATAAGTCCTTGTAATCTTATCCATTTTATAATTGCAACAATTACAATACATATATACATTAAATTCATCATTTTGTTTTTCTGTTTCCTCTTTGCAATCTGCTGAACATATTATTTCATTGCAATTTGGGCATTTTCTTATACCAAGCTTTTCATATACCATTCTAAGATCTGTATAGATATCTGTAAGAGTTCCTACAGTAGATCTTGGATTTTTATTTTGATCAGTTTGAGTTATCATAATAGCAGGTGAAGCATTTTTTACAATATCAACCTTTGGCTTTTGAATTCCTTGAAGGCCCATAGCTTCTAAATATTGTCGCTGACATTCTTTAAAAATCACATCCATTAAAAGTGTTGATTTGCCTGAACCTGACAATCCGGAAAAAACAACTAATTTATCCCTGGGTATTTCAAGGCAAATATTTTTTAAATTCCCTTCATTAACTCCTTTTATTATAATATTTGGCATAGCCTCCTCCTTATTTTTATTAAGCAAAATAGGATAGGTAAAAAAGCCTATCCTAATGCATTTTATATATTTATGAAAGTGTTACACTCTTTCCATATACTCCCCAGACCTTGTATCAACCCTAACTATTTCTCCCTCATTTACAAAAAGAGGAACTTGGATTGTAGCACCAGTTTCAAGCTTAGCTACCTTTGTAGTGTTTGTAGCAGTATTGCCCTTTACGCCTGGTTCACATTCAACTACTTGTAATTCAACAAAATTTGGAGCCTCAACCGAAAACGCTTCGCCTTTATAAAATTTAATAATGGCAAACATATTTTCCTTTAAATATTTGATAGCATCTTCAACTTTCTCAAAATTTAAAGGTATTTGCTCATAAGTTTCTTGGTCCATGAAATAATATAATTCCCCATCCCCATACAAATATTGCATTTCTTTCCTTTCAATAACTGCTTCTTGAAATTTTGTAGATGGATTAAAAGTAGTTTCAGTTGTTGATCCTGTCAATACATTTCTTAATTTTGTTCTGACAAATGCAGCTCCCTTTCCTGGCTTTACATGTAAGAAGTCAACAACTGTAAAAACTTGCCCATCATTCTCAAATGTAGTGCCCTTTCTTATATCTCCCGCGGAAATCATGTATATTCCTCCTAAAAAAAATTGCATTTAATACACTATCTATATTAATATGCTTAAACATCATCTAATTATCAACATAATTCTAACAAAAAAACAAAACTGTTTCAATTAAATTTTACAATAAACTCAGAGGCTATTTCTCCTTTGTAAGAGATATTATTTTCTTTTTCTAATATAATATTATTTAATCCTTTTAAATTTGAAATTTCACATATATCCTTTAAAAATATGTCTAATGCTTCTAAGCTTCCCTCAAAATAAAAGTTTGCAGTTATACTATCCTTGGCATTTTTTATTGACTTAAGCCTTATTCCATTATACTTCTTTGAAAAATTAATTATATCATTATAATTATAACTTGTACTTTCTGATTTAAATTTATTATATTCTTCCTTAACTAAGTTAAAATTAGATTTAGCTGTAATAGTCTTATTAATAATTGAGTAAATATTAAATCCAATAAAGGATAAAATAGTTAAAAGACAAACAATTAAGATCCTATTCTTCATTTATATACTCTCCAAATGTTAATTTTGCTTCCTTTAATCCTGAACCCTTAATGTAAAATTCTACATTTTTCACCTTTAATTGTTCCAAGCTTGATAAGTCTTGAATTATATCATTGATTAATTTTTCATCACCATTTATTAAAAGATATGATTCTTTCTGATTTTCATTAATTTGTCCATTAATATAATTTGAAGAGAGAATATTAAAGAGAAGATAAGTATTATCTATCATATATTTAGCGCTTTTCTTATATTCTTTATTCTTCATCATTATATTATTTAAATTTTCTGCATCTTTGACAACCTTATTTAAAACCTCTTCATATGAAAAGAATACTTTTGATGAAACCCCAATAAAAAGAACAAGCAGGAGTATAATATTTTTTTCAATTTTATTTGTTTTCTTTTTAACATTTATAAAATAATTTAAATTTGAAAAATGCATTTTATGCCTCTATCCTATTAATATTAAGTTTTGAATAAAACTCGTGAAAATTATATCTATTGATTTTTTTGTTTTTTTCTATAAAAAATATATTCTTCTTATTACCAACAAAATCTTCTATTTCAACTAATATTTTATTTAATATATCTTTTTTAAAATCTCTTAATATGCTAGAATCAAATATTTTTTTATCTTTGGTGAAATTTACATATAAAGAATCGTTATCTTCAAAAATCATTACACAATTTTCATTGTTTAATTTCTTTTTATATTTTTTATGTATGTAAAATTGAACAGGCAAAAGCTTTAAATTTCCTTTTGATATAGCTTGTATTAATTCATTATTTCTGCATTTAAAACAATATAAAAACATGAAGCTTTTCTTGTTTATATTGATTTTTTCCATCTGAAAAATAATATCACTAATATCATCAAATAGTTCTATTAAATGTTCTTCAATTATTTCTAATATTTTATCTTTATTTTTAACATCAATTTCTATTTTGTCTATATAAATATCCTCATCAGCTATAATAAAAGTTCTCTTATTTTTAAGAGGTTTTAAATCGCATATCTTATAAACATTCTTCAAAAAACTCACTCCTTTACAAATTTGCAAAATTTCAAAGCATTATTTTCACAGTAAATAGAAAATATTTCTTGCAACCTTTTAGAAGTAAAAGAAATTATAATTCTATTTGAATTTGTAACCTTAGTTACTGTGTAGTCATTTCCTTTTAAAGAAATTTTAGTTTTGCTATCTGCTATGTATTTATCAAAATCCTTTAATTCAGGATTTTCAGTCATTACTTTTTGAGATATTTCATCAAATATCTCAAAATATATCTTATTATAATAATCATTTTCTATAAATGAATCTAAAAAAACTTTTGTAAACAAATTAAAATTTACCAGCGAATTAAAATTAAATAGCACTAAACTCATTATTATAGAAAAAAATGTTAGAGCTATTATCATAGCTGACCCTTTGGTCTTTTTCCTTAATATATTTAACTTTTTCAAAGCATCTCACATACTCCTTATAATCTTTACCTAGCAATGTAACGTATATTAAATTTCCTTTATCTAAGATTTTCATGCCATATATATTTCTAATTACGTAATTGTAAGTTCCACTGGTATATTTGCTATGTCTCCATATTAAGGCACTTGAACCTATTATTTCAAAAGATCTCCATTCCTTTAACTCTTTATTCTCTTCATAGACAATTCTATTTCCTTCCACTGACATTTTTGATGCATATTTCAATTTAAAATCCATAAAATTGAGAGCTTCTTCAATATAATAACTTTCAAGATTTGATTTTGAATTTTTACTAGCCAAATCATTTAAAGGAATGTATAATTTTAAAAGTATTATCACTACTAATGTAAAAATAGAAAAAGATGTAATAACTTCTATTAAAGTAAAACCATTAATAGTAGTATATTTTCTTTGAAATAGAGCCGCCCTTAAGTTCTTTATCATATATAGTAATAACGCCTTCCCTTCCGCTTAAAAAACTAACCTCACAATATTTATCTTTAAGTGTAGCTGAATTATTTAAAGAGAGTATTGATGAGTTTTTAACTGAAGTTATATTACAATTTTCACCCAAAATATATTTAACACCAATTCTCAATTCCTTAGGTAAATTACTTCTTATTTCTTTCTCTAGGGCATCTATAAAAATTGTGTATTCCTTTGTCTTATTGCTTACATATACTTGCTTAAAATACTTTATTTCAAAGCTAACTAAAAATAAAATAATTATCATAATAATAGAAAGCGCTGCCATTACTTCAATGAGAGTAAATCCATCATTTAATTTCCGCATATCCTGTACTCACCAATATCACTATTTCTTTTTTATTTCCATAATTATCAGACACCTGCCAAGTGCATCCTTCATTTATAAAACCTTCATAATTAATGTTTCTTGTATAACTGCCACTTAAAGGCTCTATTTTCATGTTTTTAGGCAACCTATATGTTCTTCCAAGATTTGTACCAGATATAAGTATTCCTGATTTATCTTGCAATAATATTAATTTTCCATCGGATAATTTCTTATTTTTAATATACATTTTGCCTGTGTTAATGTAATAAATTATATTTTCACATACCATTTGAAGATCCTTAATCGCACTGTTTTTCCTATATTTTGATAGTACTGGAATGGAAATTGACATTATTGTAGTAATTATAAATATAACAAGTATACATTCAATTAAAGTAAACCCTTTCCTACTGCTTTTTAACATCAAGAACTCCACTGTCTTTTTGTACATTAACAACATAATTTTCACTATCGCATTTAAATGATACGCTCACTGCATCTGTGCCACTATTTACAAGTGCAGCTTCAACAGTAGGATCGATAAATTCTTGCAGTTTTTGTTCTATTTCTTCTTTTCCCTCAATCCAGTTTTGTACAACAACAGATTGTATTTGCTTTGCTATATGAGTTGCTTTTGTAGTTCTTGCTTGATTTATATAGGCAGAAATTTTAGGCACAAGGAATGTAAGTATTACAACAATTATAGCTAGAACTATTACCATTTCTATTAAGGTGAACCCCTTCTCTTTCTTTTTTAAAATTTTAGTTAACATATTATAATGCTCCTTCTTTATTAAATTACTTTGTCCATTATTGATAACATTGGCAAAAAAACTGATATGACTATTGCACCTACTAGAAATGATAGTATTAGAATTATAGCAGGCTCTATCATGGATATTAATCTTTTAATATATTCATCTAATTCTTTTTGAGAAAAGCTAATCATTTTTGATACGACTCCCTCAATATCTCCGCTAGTTTCACTTATCTTTAAAAGAGAAATAGTATCTTTATGCAAAAAATCTATTTCTTCTAAAGAGTTTGTAAATTTATCGCCACTTTGCAATCTATATATGCATTTATTTAGTTTGTCTTTTACAAAGAGATTTTTAGAGCAATCTCTAATTATTTCAATGCCAGTTTGAATCTTTACTCCAGCTGATATAATTGTGTTTAAATCCTGTAAAAAGGATTTAGTAAAGAATTTATTGTAGATATTTTTAATAAATTTTATCTTTATTGCTTTTTTGATTATTGTTTCTGAATTAAATAAGCTTTTTTTGAAAAAAATAGCAAATAAAATTGGTGAAAGGAAAATAGCTAAAATAATGAATTTATAATCAGATACAAAATTAGAAATTTTCATTAAGATCATAAGACCTTCAGGTGTTTCTCCAGATAATTGGCCTAATACGCTAGAAAATTTTGGTACAACTGCTAAAAGTAAATACGTTAATACACATATTGCTAATGTTAAAACGCATAGAGGATAAATTAAAACAGTCTTTATGCTTTGCATATTTTTATATTTTTTATCAAAATGAATGGATAATTCTGATAAAACCTTTGATAAAGAACAAGTTTTTTCTCCAAACAAAATTAAGTTTATAAACATTTGAGGAAAAAATTCGCTATATAAACTTAAAGAACTGGACAAACTTTCCCCTGACATTACGTTTTTTTGAACTTTAAATAATATATCAGAAAGAATTTTATCTTTAGAATTTTTAGCAATTAAATTTAATGCTTTATCAAGAGGTACTGATGATTCCAAAAGCTCTGAAAGCTGAGAGGTTAACATGCTTAAAGTTTTATAGTTTATTTTAAACAATCTATATTTGGTATTTTTAACTAAAAAATAGTCTTTTAATTTTAAGCCAGATTTCTTTAAATCTTGAAATAACTTATAAGGGTTTTCTGCAAAAGCTGTATCGGTAATTATTTGACCTTTAGAATTAATTGCTTTATATTTGTAATTTTTCATTGAAAACAAAATCTCCTATATTCTTCAAATGTTGTAACTCCATTTTCATAGAGCTCTTTTGCTCTTTCTTCTATAGATTTAAAATCTTTTTTAATTAAGTAATTTTTTATTTGAGCTTGAGTTTTGTTTTCATTAATCATTTCCCTTAAGATTCCATCTGAAACAAAATATTCATAGCAACATATTCTCCCTTTATAACCTGTGTTTGAGCACTTTTCACAGCCCTTTCCATGGCATAATGTGCATTTTTTTCTTATGAGCCTTTGAGAGATAACACCAACTAAAGCATCTGAAATTAAATATTTTGGTATTCCCATGTTATAGAGCCTAGATATGGAAGTAATGCTATCATTTGTGTGAAGTGTTGATAAAACTAAATGTCCTGTTATAGCAGCCTTTACAGCTATTTCTGCTGTTTCTTCATCCCTGATTTCTCCAATCATTATTACGTCAGGGTCGCTTCTCAATATACTTCTTAGACATTTAGGGAAGGTTAAATTAACTTTATTATTTACATTTATTTGAGTGATACCATCTATGGTATATTCCACTGGATCTTCTATGGTGATGATATTTTTTGTTTTATTGTCAAGTTCTTTTAAAAATGAATATAAACTAGTGCTTTTGCCTGACCCTGTGGGGCCACAAATTAAAATTATTCCATTATTTGCTGATAACATATGCTTTAAAATGTTAATATCTTCGCTTGCATATCCTAATTTTTCTAAATTTATGAGAGCATCGTCTTTATATAAGAGCCTTAATACTATTTTTTCTCCATATATAGTGGGCATAGTTGCAACTCTTATATCAAAATTCTTTCCTCCAAAGCTGTATGATATTTTTCCATCAAGGGGCAATCTTTTATCGATAATATCTATATTGGACCATACTTTTATACGCCCAACTAATACTTCATAAGCCTCATGAGGTATTTTCCTCATTATTACTAATTCTCCATCGATTCTATATCTTATAGTCACATAATCTTTAAAGGGCTCTAAGTGGATATCGCTTACATTTAATTCTATTGCTTCATCAAGATATGCATTTAAAATTTCTGAAGCTGGAGAATTTAAATTTATTTCTTCTTTCCTATTATCTCTTTTATTTAAAAACAATAAGTTCAAGTTTTTATTTTCATCAATGTCTTTAAAGAATTTTTTAATTGCTTCTTTTATGATCTCTTTTTCAACTACAATAGGCAAAATAGGATACCCATACAGGAATTTTAAATATGTAATATTTTCTTTTTTAGTCTCACTCATTGCAACATATAATTTCCCATCTTTTATGTATAATGGAATTAATTCTAATATATCTGCTTTATCTTTAGTTAATTTTAATAGTAAATTTGTATCTATATTTTCAATAACCATATTCCCCCTCCTTAGTAAATATTCTTAACACAATAAATATATTTTAAACAAAAAAAAGCATATATTTTTTATGCTTTTTCATTATTTATTAAATTAAATCTCCGCTAAAAACAAAAGCTGCCTCTCCTGTCATATATACATTTTCATCTTTAAGCTTTATCATAAGCTTTCCACCTGGAACCTTTACTATAACTTCTTTTTCAAGAAATCCTAATAGGTTTCCACAAACTACAGATGCTGAACTTCCAGTGCCACAAGAATAAGTAGCCCCAGCTCCTCTTTCCCATGTTTTCACTATAAGCTCATTTTTATTTACCACTTTACAAAAATTCACATTGGTACCTTTAGGAAATAAATTATGCTTTTCAATAAGAATTCCTTCTTTAACATCTATATCGCTTTCATCATCATAAAAAATTACAGTATGTGGAACTCCTAATAATAAGGATGATATCCTATAAACTTTATCATTTATATTTATTTTCTCATTTACTATTTCATGATCTGATAAAGCTGGAATGTCACTTGGAGAAAAAGAATAATTTCCCATATTAATTGTTACATTAAATTCTTTATCATCTTCTATAATTTTAGCTTTTTTTATACCGTCATCAGTATAAATATCCATGTTTTCACTAGCACAAATGCCATTTTTAAACACATAAGCAGCAAAACACCTTATTGCATTACCACACATATTAGCACTGGAGCCATCAGAATTTATTATTTTCATATAAGGCATATTATTTTTTTCCCTTATGAAAATAAGTCCATCTGCTCCAATAGAAAACCTTCTATTGCATAATTTAATTGATAATTCATTTTCATTTTTAATGAACTTTTCCTGTCTATCATCAATAATTATAAAATCATTTCCTGTACCATGCATTTTAGTAAATTTCATAAAACCACTCCTATAAATTTGCATTAATACTCAAAAAAATATATACTTATTTATTATATAGTAAAAATAAAGGAGAAACTATGGCATTAGATGGAATATATTTATATTCGCTTATTTATGAGCTAAATTCAAAGCTTTCTTATGGCAAAATTGATAAAATTAGTCAGCCTGAAAAAGATGAAATATTATTTTCTATTAGAAATAATAAAGAAAATTATAAGCTTTTGATTTCAGCAAGTTCAGTGTATCCTAAAATTCATCTAACAGAATATACAAAAGAAAATCCAGCAACCCCTCCAATATTTTGTATGGTTTTAAGAAAACATCTTCTAGGAGCAAGAATTATAGAAATAAAACAATTAGACACAGATAGGATAGTATTTTTAAAATTAGAGGGACAAGATGAATTAGGATATAATATTCCTTATACTATGATAGTAGAAATAATGGGTAAATATTCAAATATTACTTTAGTTAGAGATAATGATAACATAATAATGGACTCAATAAAACATGTTACTCCTGAAATAAGCTCAAAGAGAATACTTCTTCCAGGGGTTAAGTATGTTATGGCTCCTAAATCAGAGAAAAACAATCCATTAACATTGAAAAAAGATGATTTTAAAAACTCAAATGTTAATTTTGATGATAATAAATTTTTCTCAAAGTACCTAACTGGAATTTCAACCCAATTTTCAAATGAAATAATGTATAGAATTAAAGACTCTAAAGATCCTTACGAAACTATTGAAAGTATTTTTTTATCTATAAAGGCTCATGACTTTAAATATATAACTTATTTTGATGAAAATGGCCCAAAGGATTTTTACTGCCTTCCACTTAGCCATTTGCAATTTTTAGAAAGTAAAAACTATCCTACTCCTTCAACTCAAATAGAAGAATTTTATACTCAAAAAGATTCAAATGACAGGTTAAATACAAAAACTTCAGCTCTTTCAAAACTAGTTCAATTAAATATTGAAAAATGCGAAAAGAAAATTGCTATAATGGAAAACACTTTAAATGAGTCAGCTGAAAAGGATAAACTTAAATTATATGGAGAACTTTTAACAGCAAATATTCACATGATAAAAAATAAATCTAAAGAAATTACAGTTGAAAATTACTATGATGAAAATCTAGAAAAAGTGACTATATCTTTAGATGAATTTAAAACTCCTTCTCAAAATGTGCAAAGCTATTTTAAAAAATACAACAAAATGAAACGAAGTGAAGAAATGGCTGAGAAACAAATCTTTCTATTAACTTCTGAACTTCATTACTTAAACTCTGTTTTTATGAGCATACCAAAATGTGAAAATGCCAAAGACATTGAGGATATTAAACAAGAGCTCATTAAAGAAGGATATATAAAGACTAAAAAAACAAATAATAAAAAATCAAAAGAAGTACCTTCAAAACCATTGCATTTTTTATCTTCAGAAGGAATAGATATTTACGTCGGGAAAAACAATACGCAAAACGATTATTTAACTTTAAAATTTGCAAACAAAAGCGATGTTTGGCTTCATACAAAAGACATACCTGGTTCACATGTTATTTTAAAACATACAACTGGAGAAATCCCTGAAAAATCTCTGTTAGAAGCTGCACACCTTGCTGCATATAACTCAAAAGCTAAAGAAAATTCAAAAATACTAATTGACTATACTATAGTTAAAAATGTTAAAAAACCAAATGGCGCAAAAGCAGGAATGGTTATCTATGATAACTATAAAACTTTAAATGTAGAAAACCTCATACCTGAAGGCGTTAAAAAAATTAAATAAGCACAAATAACCACCTTAATTGTGGTTATTTTTTTATACCATATTAATAAAGAAATTTTCATATTTTTAAAATAATCTCATATATATTATAAGTAAACTATTTTTAGGAGATATTTATGCGATTTAATGATGAAGAAATTTACGGATTAGACTTAAGACCAAGCTATAGAATAAAAAAACATGACGATGCAATAACTGAGCAGGAGTTTTTTAAAGAGTCACCTTCCCCTGAAGAAATAGAGAAAAGAGCCAAAAAAGAAAGAAATACAATTTTAAAAAGGGAAAAAAATTTTGGTGAAGTAGGCGTTAATATTCATGAGAATTTTCAGAAAATCGATATTGAATTAATTGAAGACACTCCAATTAGTTGGAATTTGTTCAACGAAGCCTCAGATATACACCTTTTAGACATGGCTAGGTCAATACAGAGCATTGGATTAATTGAACCAATTATCGTCAGTTTAGATTCAAAGGGAATTTATACGCTTATATGCGGTCGCACAAGAGTCCTATCATTTATTAGATTATTTCAGGAAACAAAGAGCAATAAATATAAATTCATTCCAGCATATATATTAAATGCAGAGGAAGTAGACGAACTCTTTTTAAGGACACTAATAATTGAATCAAACATCAGGTACAGAGACATTTCAAAGATT
>JAVBPD010000106.1:0-11156 GCA_031549885.1 Clostridiaceae bacterium | reverse complement strand
ATTTGAAAAATTATCAATTCTTCTTCTTAAAATTCTCTCTTGATTTTTTCTTTGAATTTCCAAATATTCTTCTGAAAAAGGTTCTACTTCAATTTGTTCAAATTTAGGTCTGCGAGGGTCATTTTCCACATATTTTTCAGGAAGAAGGTCATCTCCTTGATTTATTATCATTTTTGGTTCTGGTTTTATTACTTTTTTCTTTTTTGCCATATATACTCCTTATAAAAATAATGCCTCACTTAATTATATGAAGCATTATTTTATAATATTCTTATAGTAAAAATACATAAAATAAATATTATAGATTAAAATAATAAAAATGTTTTGAAACTTATAGAATATTTGATAAAATAACTTTATGTGCGTAAATTTTTTTACCAATCTAAAGGAAAGAACTGGTTATTTATTGATGAGACATTTTAAAAATATTAAAGGCTTTTTTAAAGCTGACGACAATTTAAAACATTTTATTTTAAATGGAATTTTCTTTACTTTGATGTTTAACTGTGCAAAGGCTTTTACTCCAAAATTTTTAATAAGAATTGGTGGGACAGATGATCAAATATTTTGGTATAATTCATTTATAGGACTTGCAGCCCTTATAGCCACCATTCCTGCTATAATTATAACAAACGGAAGTAAAAATAAAAAGATGACTATGGTAAAGTATTTGCTTTTATCTAGGGGTTTTTTGCTCATCCTAGCTGTTATACCGTTTTTGTCGAGCAAAATTTCTACATGGGCATTTTTAATAGTATCATCTATTATGAGCATTCCTGATGCTATAGGAAGTACAGCCTTTCAAAGCTTTATTGGAGATACTTTCACTGAAGAAGATAGGTCTTCAGCCTTATCTCATAAGAGCAAATTTTCCGCTTTAAGCCAGGTTATTGTTTTAATTTTATTATCCATATTATTAACATCAAGAAATCTTCCAAATGAGACTATTGTAAGGATTTATCAAGTTTTATTTGTAATTGGATTTGTTTTTGGATTTTTCGAAATTAAAGCAATATACGACATGAAAGAATTAACACATACATCAAATAATAGAGTGAAATTAAAAGATGGCATTCATTCCATATTAAATAATAAAAGGTTTTTAATATTTATACCCTGTTCATTATTTTTTCACTTTGCCTTTTTATTAGAAGGGCCAGCATTTTCAGTATATCAAATATCGTATTTAAAAATTAATGAACTGTGGCTATCCATTCTTATAATAATAACATCAATGATTGCATTTTTAGTATATAACAAATGGAATAAAGTGATTAAACGTAAGGGCAATTATTATACACTTTTTTTATCATCATTTATAATAGCTTTGGTACCATTTGTATATTTTATATCAAAAAACATATACACAATAATAGTGGCAAATATATTGCAAGGAATTGGTATAGCAGGAATAAATGTATGTATATTAAATGAAGTTTTAGAAAGCTCAGATCACGATAAAAAGATCTTTTATATAGGGATACATTCTATATTAGTAAATACTATGCTATTTATCACTCCTATTGTTTCCAATGTTATTGTTGAAACGGTAGGGATTTATACAGCATTTATAATTATTGGATGCCTTAAACTTATTGCATCGTTGATTTTTTTCCTTAGATTTTTAAGCTTAAAAAAGATTAAAATAAAATAAAATATTTATCTAAAAAAAGAGCTATGTTTAATGGATAATAAAACTATTAAAAGTAGCTCTTTTTAACTAAATTGCTCTATACAGAAATTTTTCCACTGAGTATATTTTTATAATCTTCTAAATTTTTCTTAAGGAGATTTGGAGTATCAAGTCCATAAGGGCATTTTTCACGACACTGTCCACATTCTATACAATTTTCAATGTTTAGCATCATCTTCTGACCGTTATCGCTTAACCAATTTTCAGAAGGGCTTCTACGTATTAATTGTGTCATTCTGGCACAATTATTTATTTCAATTCCCAAAGGGCAAGGCATGCAATAACCACAACCTCTACAAAAGTTACCCATTAATTCTTCTCTATCTTTATTTATTAATTCTAATGTTTCATCATTTAAAATAGGTGGATTATCCATATAAGAGATGAATTCATCAAGTTCAGCTTCCCTTTGTATTCCCCAAATTGGCAACACATTATCGTATTGATCAAGCCATGCAAAGGCAGCATGTGATTTTGTTATTAAGCCTCCTGATAGAGATTTCATAGCGATAACGCCAACATTCATTTCTTTGCAGAGGTTTATAATTTCAATGTCCTTATCTGACGCAAGATATGAAAATGGGAATTGAAGAATGTCATATAATCCAGAGCGCACTGCTTGCTCTGCAACTCTAAACCTGTGGTTTGATATTCCTATAAATCTTATTTTACCTAGCCTTTTAGCTTCAAGCATTGCTTCGTATAAACCTGTTCCATCATTAGGTCTAGGGCAAAAACTAGGATTGTGAAATTGATATATATCAACGTAATCTGTTTTTAACATAGATAAGCTAGTTTCAAGATCTTTCCAAAAACCATCTACAGTAGTTGAAGGAGTTTTTGTAGCTATAAAAATATTTTTACGAACATCTGAAAGTGCAAGACCAATTTTTTCTTCGCTATCTGAATAACTTCTGGCTGTGTCAAAAAATGTAAAACCGAATTTATATGCTTTTTTTAAAAGCATTGTAGCATATTCAAAAGTCACTCTTTGAATTGGAAGTGCGCCAAAAGCATTTTTGCAAGTGATTATTTCTGTTTTGCCTAGTATAATTTTCTTCATTTTTTCCTCCTAAAATTTTTTCTGTATATTAATAATAATAGCATATTGATATAATTATTGTAAAAGATTAATAATGAAGTGAGGGATTTAAATGGAATATTCTCACATAATATGGGATTTTAATGGTACAATTTTGAACGATATTGAAGCAGTAATAGACAGTGAAAATGTTTTACTTAAAAGACGAAATATGCCACTTATACAGGACATAAATATATATAAAAATATATTTTGTTTTCCAATAAAAGATTATTATACAAAGCTTGGACATGATTTTGAAAGAGAAGATTATAATGAAGTTGCTCATGAGTGGGTTGAGCAATATCTAGAATTTTCTAAATTGTCAAAGCTTCACGATGGTATTGAAGAAGCACTTTATAAAATTAAATCTAAGGGGATTAGACAGATAATTCTTTCAGCTACAGAAAGAGGAATGTTAAAGAATCAAGTTAAAGGTCTTGGAATTGTAGAATATTTTGATGATATTCTAGGTCTTGATAATATTTATGCATTTAGCAAAGTTGAAATTGCAGTAGAGTGGATTAAAAAAGAAGTGCCTAAAAAAGCAGTGTTAATAGGTGACACAACTCATGATTTTGAAGTGTCAAAAGCCATAGGTATTGATTGCATATTAGTTGCAAATGGTCATCAAAATAAAGAAAGGCTTACAGTATGTGGTGTGCCTGTTTTTGAGAATATAGAGGACTTATTTAAAAATAAATTTTTTAAAAATCTATAAGAAAGAAGATGTGCAAATATGTTATTAAATTTAAAGGAAATTTTAGAAATTGCAGAAAGAGATAAGATTGCTGTTGGTGCTTTCAATGCTCCTAACATTTCAAGTTTGCTTGCAATAATTGAAGCTGCAGAAGAATTAAACTGTCCTGTTATAATATCACATGCACAAGGACATGAAGAATTTGTTCCAATTCATATTATAGGACCTGCAATGCTTTCTTGTGCTAAAAAATCTAATGTTCCTATATGCGTTCATTTAGACCACTGCAATGATATTTCATATGCTAAAAGTGCTTTAGATATAGGTTTTACAGGAATTATGTATGATGGATCTACTTTGCCTTTTGATGAGAATGTGTCTAATACAAGGTTAGTTATTAAAATGGCTAAGGAAAAAGGTGCAGCTTTAGAAGGTGAAATTGGCGTTATGGGCAAAATGGAACTTGGCATTAAAAATGATGAAAATGAGGATGAAGGGCAAATTTACACCGATCCAGATGATGCTTATAGATTTGTAATTAATACCAATGTAGATGCGCTTGCTTGTTCTTTTGGAACGGTGCATGGATTATATTTAAAAGAACCTAAGCTTGATTTTTCAATAGTTGAAAGGGTTAGGGAAAAGATAATGGTGCCAATAGTCATGCATGGTGGTTCAGGTGTAAGCGAAGAAAATTATAAAAAGGCTATTGAAAGTGGAGTTAGAAAAATTAATTATTATACATATATGTCAAAAGCAGGTGGAGAAGCTGTAAGAAGTTATATAAATAAAAATAATGAAAACCTTAATATTTATTTTCATGATATAGCTAAAGTTTCACAAAATGCCATGAAGGAAAATGTAAAGTCTGCCATGAAAATATTCTCAAGGTGATATAATGAAATTAGGTGGAATTGATATTGGCACAACAGGATGTAAAATTACTATTTATGAAGAAAATGGCAGGCTAGTAAAAGAAGTTTATGAGGAATATGAGAGAGACAATATAAATGAAATAGATGGTTTATATATTTGGCAGTGCGTAAAAAGCATTATTTTAAAGGCATCAAAGGAATGCTATGATTTAAAGGCTATTGGCATAACATCCTTTGGAGAAACATTTGTTTTGCTTTCTGAGGATGATAAACCGCTTATGAATGCTATACTCTACACAGATAAAAGAGGAGAGGATCAATGCAATAGGCTTATTTCTGAATTTGGAAAAGAATTTATCACTAAAATAACAGGGGTGAGCCCTCACCTTATGTATTCATTGCCTAAACTTATGTGGATTAAAGAAAATAATCCAGATATCCTTAAAAAAGCTAAACGAATTTGTTTAATGGGGGATTTTATTGGATTTTTATTGACAGGTGTATCAAAGATACCTTATTCTCTTGCCACAAGGACATTGGGCTTTGATATAAATAATTTAAAGTTTTATAAACCGTTTTTTGACTTTTTAGAAATTGAAATGGAAATGCTTCCAGAACCAGTGCCAGATGGAGAAATTGTAGGTGAAATTAAAGATCATATAGCAGATTCTTTAAATATTCCAAGAGGTATAAAAGTAATAACTGCAGGACAAGACCAATTTGCTGCAGCAGTTGGTACAGGAATTTTAGAAATAGGGGAAGCTGTTGATGGTATAGGAACAGTTGAATGCATCACTACTATGTTTAAAAATATTCCATCTGATAATTCTTTTTATAATGCTGGATATGTTGTTGTGCCTTATATAAAAAAGGGGACTTATTTAACTTATGCTTATACATTTACTGGAGGAGCTCTTTTAAAATGGTACAGAGATAAAATAGCTTATGAGGAAGCTAAAATTATTAAATGCACTGGAAAAAATCCCTATGAAATATTTAACGAGAAAGTTAAAGATGGACCTTCAGGGCTTTTAATTATACCTCATTTTTCAGGTGCGGCAACACCTCATATGAATGCTGAAATAAAGGGTGCTATATTAGGTCTTACAACAGAAACTTCTTCAATTGACATTTACCATGGGCTTATGGAAGGTGTCACTTATGAAATGCTTCTTAATATAGACCATTTAAAAAAATCAGGTATAGAAATTAAAAGTATCAGAGCAACAGGAGGTGGAGCCACATCTGGTGTATGGCTTCAAATGAAAGCAGATATTTTTAATATTCCTGTTACAACAATTGGGGCTGTGCAATCTGGTACATTAGGCAGCATAATGCTTGCAGGAGTATCTACAGGAGTTTATAAAGATATAAATGAAGCTTTAAACATTTTTATATCTTTAGGAAATACATATTTTCCAAGAGAAGATAAACATAGAGAATATAAAAAACAATATGAAAAGTATAAAAAATTGTATGATACAATTGATATTTTAAAAGCATGAGTTTAATAACCATGCTTTTTGTGTTTGCAACAGTTTCAATGAACTTGACTTAATAAATATCTGCTACCATCAAAGCTAGTAACGTAATATTTTAGTTTGCATAATATGAAATAAAAGTGTTTTTTAAGTTAGGAGTTAAAGGAGAAATGGAAAATATTGATAAAATAAACGTTATAGAAGAATACAAAAAAGTTTTGATGGATTTACCTGAAGATTATTTATTAGATAAAAAATCTATAATCATTAGATTTGAGCCAAATGCACCAGAAGAAGATGTGAAAGCATTTGAGGATAAGTTCAATTTAAAAAATAAAATAGAATTATTTAAAGATCTTAATATATTTAGATATGAGTTAGGCAGTACTTATGAAATGAATTTAGATACCCTTACTAAGATAAATGAGAGTGAAATAAATTTATATGCTGAACCAAATTATAAATATAATCTACAAGTTGAACCAAATTATAATTTTCAGTGGGGGTTAAAAAATAAATCTTATTTTGGAATAGATATTAATGTTGAAGAAGCTTGGAAGTTAACAAAGGGCATTTCATCTGTTGTAGTTGCTATTATTGATTCTGGTACTGATTATATACATAATGATCTTGTTAATAATATATGGAGAAATCGCAGAGAAATTCAAAACAATAAAATTGATGACGATAAAAATGGATATGTAGACGATATAATAGGGTGGAATTTCTATGAAAATAATTGTTTACCTTATGATCAAAATTCTCATGGTACTCATATTTCAGGAATAATAGCTGCAACTGAAAATAATTATGGCATAATTGGGGTTGCGCCAAATGTTAAACTAATGTCGCTTAAGGCATTTGGTAAAAATGGTGAAGCAGCAAGCTTATCAGAAATTTTAAAGTCAATACAATATGCCAATAATAACAAAGCTACTATTGTAAATATGTCATTTGCAGGAAGAGGATATTCTCAAGCAATGTATGATGTAATGAATAACAGCAAAGGCATATTATTTGTATGTGCCGCTGGAAATAACCATGCCAATATTGATCAAACTTTATACTATCCTGGAAGTTTTACCCTACCAAATAACATTACTGTTGCTAGCATTGATATAAACGGAGCATTATCTGGATATTCAAATTATGGAGTGAAAACTGTTGATGTTGCTGCACCAGGAGGAAACATATTTAGTGCGCTTCCTCAAAATCGATTTGGATATAAATCAGGTACTTCTATGGCAACACCTTTTGTGTCAGGGCTTGCTGCACTTATTAAAAGTTATAAAGCAAGCTTAACACCTGTTCAAATTATACAAGTAATAGAAAATAATACTAAAGCTCTTCAATCATTAAAAGGAAAGGTTAAAACTGGAGGATTAATTGATGCAGGAAAGGCTTTAAAAAGTATAAAATAGGCATGTTTTAAGATTTTTTATGAACATAACAGAATAAAAAAATTTTTTTAAGTTAGGAGTTAAAAGGAAAAAATGGAAAATATCAATAAAAAACCTATAGTTGTAGAATTTGGCTCAAATGCATCAGAAGAGCATATAAAGGCATTTGAGGATTTATTTAATTTAAGCAATAAAAAAGAATTGGCTAAAGATCTTAACATATTTCAATATGAATTACAAAGTACTTATAAAATCAATTCAGAGGATACCCCTATAAAAATAAATGGAAATGAAATACAAGTATATGCTGATCCCAATTATAAATATAACCTACAAATTGAGCCAGATTGTAACTTGGAATGGGAATTAAAAGTAAATATTATTTTAGAATAGATATAGGACTAAAGAGGAAGGGCCTATTGGGGTAAATAATATTGAAATAAAATCAATGAAAAACTATATTTTTAAGTTTAGGTATAACCTAAATAATAACTATTTTTTTAGATACTATCATTTCAGGAAGTATAATATATATATAATTATTTTTTATCTTGTTATTGAGTGTTTAAGCGTATAAAATAATAACTATAGATTTAATAACCTTCTAAAATAAAATAATCCAGTTTCTATTTTCTGGATTATTTTATTTATATTTTAAATTCAATTTTGATAACTTTAGCTAAAATTTTAATAGTATTTTTAGGAGCTGTTTCGGTGAGAATTGCATTGCTTAATGAGTCTTTTTCTGAGAAAAGCATGAGAAATTTATCTTTATCTAATTCTTTAATTTGAAACAGTTTATTTTCACCATTTTTTTCAATTAAATAAACTCCAATTCCAGTGAATTCTTTAGTCATATAGCAAAACGCAGTATCATTTTTTAAAACTCTTAAAAAGGATAGTGAATTATCTTTAATTTTCAAATAAAATACTTTGTCTTGAGAATAACCATCAATTTTGTTTGAAATAAGAGGAAGAAATATTTTATCGCCTGTTTGTTTTAAATCATAACCTACAAAAGGGATATCCTTTATTACTTGAGAAAAAGCACTGGTAAAAGCTTCATTAACATTTTCAGTATTTGTTTTAACTTTTTTGTTTAACTCTTTAGGAATTTCTTTTTTTGCTTCTTCTTTAACATCTTCATAGTACATATTTATGTCATTTAGCTCTTCACCAAGGATTTTTGAAATTTTTTCTATGGTTTTTTCATTTATAACTTTTTTTCCTGTTTCAACTTCATTAATATAATTCTCAGAAACTCCAAGAGCTTTTCCAAGCTGTTTTTGTGTAAATCCCTTTTTAATTCTTAAATTCTTAATATTTTCAGAAATTCTGCTCATTTAGAATATACCTCAGTTAATTAATTTTGTATTCTTAAGTATTTTAATATATATTTTTCATTTTCGCTAGTCCTTAAGAAGTTAATTATTTTTTAGAAAACTAAAAGGAACTTTCTATAAGTTCCTTAAAATATACTAGTATTTATATTTAAATGGTAGATATATTAAATAAGCTCCGCTTCCAAATACAATAGTTGGTATTAATAAATTCATAAAAAATTTATTAAACACTATAAAGAGAATGTTAATGACACAGATTAGAGTAAACACAATAGCCTTTTTTAAATATTTAGTGCTTCTATTTGAAAATATAAATGTTTGAGAATAAGCTATGGAGATTCCTAAGCAAATTGTAAAAATAATAAATTTTTCAGGATATATTAAAGATAAATTTAGTTCACGTGGTACAATATTAAAAATGTTTAATACAAATGAACTTAAACCAAATACAAAAAATACAGAACCTGAAAACGCTGAGAATAAGTCTTTTCTAAATTTTAAGTAGCTTATTTCTAAAGCAGCTCCTGATATGATGAAAAATATTGGCCAGGCATATGGTATATAGTATAAATCTATTCCAGTAATTCTTATTAAAATTGAAATTATACCTATTAATATTAATAAAGCTCCTAAAATTTTATTGTCCTTAAATATTATACTCATCTTAGTACCTTTAATTATTATTTATATATAATATTAGTATGTATTTAAATATATTCATGAGATATAAATTAAAAAAGCTGATTAAATTTAAGATTAATCAGCTTAATATAATAAATGTCTTTAAGTTTAGTTAGCTTTATCCAAGCATTTCTTGCATGTACCAAAAACGTACATTTCAAAATTTTCGATTTTGTTTTTAGTATTATTTTCAATATCGATCTTTATAGACGAAAGCGATGTTATTTTAACATCTTGTATTTTATTGCATTTATTGCAATAAAAATGTGAATGAGGTTCTTTATTGAAATCATACCTAAAATTACCTTCGCCTAAGTTAAGTTCTTTAACAAGCTTAACATCAACTAATGTTTTTAGTGTTTTATATACAGTTGCCAAACTCATTGTAGGAAAATTAGGATATAGTGATTTATAAATTTCATCGGCAGATGGATGGCTTTTTGTATTTTTTAAGAAGCTATAAATTGCTAGCCTTTGTGGTGTTAATTTAAGTTTATTTTTTTTAAATTGAGATGCAATTTCTACCATCAAAACTCCTCCGGTTCATAAAGTAATAATTATATATAAAAATTGTCAACTGCTAATTATTACAATAATTATATAATAATTATTATTAATTGTAAAATGTTTTTTTACAATTTATTTGTTTGTACTTATATTTATATTGTTTGAATCTGAAGTTACTACTATATTTCCATTTAAATCTGTCCTATATATTTTATAACCTCTTTTTGTGAGTTTATTTATAGTTGTTTTTTCAGGATGTCCATATTGATTATCAAGTCCACATTGGATTATTGCATATTTTCCATTTACAAGGTCTAAAAATTTTTTAGAAGAGGATGTTTTTGATCCATGGTGTGCTACTTTTAAAACATCTGAATTTAAGTCATAAGAATTTGCAACAATCTTTTTTTCGCAATCGCTTTCTATGTCTCCTGTGAATAGAAATGAATTTCTTCCATATTTTAATGACATTACTATAGAATAATTATTTAAATTTTCGTAAGTTTCATTTTGTTCTGGCCAATATACATTTATTTCAATCTGGGGATCAAAATTAATAACACTACCTTCATGCACTGGAGTAATTTTTAATTTTTTATTGTTTAATTCTTTCACTAGGTTTTCAAAAAAATATTGATTTGCTGTAACTTTAGGAGCATAAAATGAAAGCACAGAATATTTTTTTATAATTGCAGCCATATTGCCCATATGATCCTCATGAGGATGGCTACCAATAGCTATATCAATAGTCTGAATATTTAAACTATCAAGGTAATTTAATATTTTATCTGAAGATTCTCGTGGACCTGAATCTATAAGCATATTTTTATTATTGAATTGAACTAAGATTGCATCACCTTGTCCAACATCAATATAATGAACTTTAAGTTCGTTGTTATTTATAGGCTCAATTGATTGATATAAAGAAAAATCATCTTTGTATAAAAATATTAATATAATAGCTAATATTAGTAAAAAGATTAAATAAATAAGAGTACTTTTTGTTTTTTTGTTCAAATCTGTATTCATCTCCTATAAACAATGTTGTCTAGCATATATATTGTAATAATAGCATGAAATTTTATTAAGTAGAAGTAAATGAGAAATTTTATTTTCTATGTTATAATTATTTCGATGTTAAATTGAGTTAAAATTGTCATAAAGGAGCTTAAGGATGTTAAATACTATTATATTTTTGTTGAAATTTTTAATTACAATTATTGGACTTACTTATCATGCTATTATTTTTAAATTTTTTAGAAAAAAAGATAAAAAGGATCAATATGATTATGTCTCAAAATATGCCTATAACTATTCTCATCAGATAATAAGTGATTCTAAATGCAGTTTAAATATTGTAGGAAAAGAAAATATTCCTGAAGGTGGCGTATTATT
>JAVBPD010000008.1:0-58175 GCA_031549885.1 Clostridiaceae bacterium | reverse complement strand
AGGAATCATTAGATCTATGTCAACATATTGAAAATTCTCATAAATGTTTATGCCATTGGTAAAATTGCTAGCTCTTTTTAATAAAATTTTCTCTTCATTTTTTCTTCTTCTTTCTTGTTCTTCTAAAGAAAGAGGAAAAGGTATATCATAAGTTCTAACTTGTTTAGGATCATTTTTAATTCGAGCCTTTGGAAGCAGGTCATCGCCATCAGTAAATTCAAGACCTATAGATTTTAAAGACTTAAAGAAATCTTTCATTTATATACCTCAAATTAATTGTTTTAATATATTATATTTTTAAAAATTTAATTATATGCAAAAATATCAATATTATTGTTTCTATGGTATACAAAACTTAGGGTTTAATATAAAATATATTTAAAAAAATATAATGCATAATTAAATTAAAAAAAAGAAGCATAAGTAATAATTAGATTTTGAAAAATAGATTAAAATATATAAATATATAAGGAAGGTTTATATGTCAGAGAAGTATGTTGATTTTAATGATGTTGTCAGGGAATATAAAAGCGGAGATCTATCCGTTCGTGCTGCTGACGGCATTTCTTTTTCCTTAGAGAAGGGAAAGTTTAGCATTATTGCAGGGCCATCTGGTGCTGGTAAATCCACTGTATTAAATATTTTAGGAGGCATGGACTCAGTTACTTCTGGATCTGTAACAGTGGACAATCGTAATATTAGCAGTTTATCAAAATATGATATTTGTTCATATCGTCGTGATGATGTAGGATTTGTGTTTCAATTTTATAATTTAATTCAAAATTTAACAGCTCTTGAAAATGTAGAAATGGCCTCATATATAAGAAAAGATGCATTTGATCCAAAGACTATTTTAACTCATGTTGGACTTGAGGAAAAAATGGACAATTTCCCTGCACAGCTTTCAGGAGGAGAACAGCAGAGGGTTGCAATTGCTAGAGCTCTTACGAAAAATCCTAAGCTTCTTTTATGCGATGAGCCAACAGGAGCTCTTGATTATAAAACAGGAAAAAGCATTTTAAAACTGCTGCAAGATACTTGTAGAGAAAAAGGTGTCACTGTAGTAGTTATAACGCATAATATGGCCTTAGCTCCCATGGCAGATAGAATTATAAAGATAAAAAGTGGAAAAGTAGAAAAAATAGTCAACAATTTAAACACCATATCAGTATCTGACATAGAATGGTGATTACGATGAAATCATTATGGAAGGATATATTTCGTGAAATAAAAAATACATTTGGAAGATTTTTATCTCTACTTATTATTACCGCCTTAGGAGCTGCATCTGTAGTTGGAATACAAGCTTC
The DNA here is from genome assembly GCA_031549885.1 of Clostridiaceae bacterium. Classification (GTDB taxonomy): domain Bacteria; phylum Bacillota; class Clostridia; order Clostridiales; family Clostridiaceae; genus WQUF01. Next base: position 56,865 of record JAVBPD010000008.1, on the reverse strand, counting down.
AGCTATTGATATGAGGGATATTGCTGATAAAACTTATAAAGAACACAATTTATATGATTTGCAATTAAAATCATCTACAGGTTTTGACGAAGATGATATTAAAGCCATAAAAGATGCTAAAGATGTTTTAAGCATAATGCCAACTTATATTTTTGATGTATTTATAAACATTAAAGATGAAGCTAAAACTGTAAGAACATATGCTTTGCCTGATAATATAAATACTGTAGATATTGAAGAAGGAAGGCTTCCCCAAAAGACATCTGAATGTGCTGTTGAAAAGAGTTTATTTAAAAAGGGAAATTATAAAATTGGCGATGTTATTAAACTTAGCTTAGATAATATGGATGATTACAATAAGGTATTTAACGAGGATACTTTTACAATTGTAGGAGTTGTTTCTTCTCCTCTTTATGTTTCTCATGATCGTGGGAGAACTTCTATTGGAGATGGATCTTTAGGCTACTATATGTATCTTCATAAGGATGCATATGATTTAGATGTGTATACTGATGTTTATGTGCTTAAAAATGGATCAAAGGATATTTATAATTTATCTGAAGATTATGACGATAAAGCAAAGAACTGGGCCATTGACATGGAAAGCGTTGGAGATGCTCGTATAGAGGTTCAAAATAATAAATTAAAGGATGCTAAAAAAGACATTGACGATGGATGGGTAAAATACAACGATGGAGTTAAAGAATTAAATGAAAAATCCCTCGATGGCAAAAAACAATTAGATGATGCTAAAGAAAGATTAGAGGAAATAAAAACAGAGCTTGAAAATAATGAATATCAATTAAATATGGCTCCCATGCCTGACGAGCAAAAAGCATATGCAAAGGCTCAAATAGATGCTGGATGGGATGCATATAATGAAGGCCTTGATGAATACAATAAAAACCTTGAAAAATTCAATGATGAAATAGCTGATGGGCAGAAAAAATTAGATGATTCTAAAAAGGAACTAGGGGATTCTCAAAAAAAATTAGATGATGCTCCTAACCCTGAATGGTTTTATTTTACAAGAAAAGATGGAACATCTTTTGATTCATATTATCAAGATACTTTAAGGCTTCAAAAGATTGGTTATGTGTTCCCAATGGTTTTTTTCCTTGTAGCCATATTAGTTTCCCTTACATCCATGTCTAGAATGGTAGAGGAACATAGAATGCAGATGGGTGTATTTAAGGCACTTGGATATAAACCATTTTCAATTATGTTAAAGTACTTTTTGTATGCATTTAGCGCAAGCTTGCTTGGAGGAGTGCTAGGGGTTTTAGTAGGGAGCAATTTATTCCCTAGGGTTATTTCAAATGCTTATGGGCATCTTTACACAATGCCAAAAGTAGACACGCCAATACCAATTTATATTGCGCTTATTGCTATAATTGCTGCTGTTTCATCTGTAGTGCTTGTTACTATTGCAACATGTGCTGGTTCTATGATAGGTGCTCCAGCTCTTTTAATGAGGCCAAAGTCCCCTAAAGCTGGGAAAAGAGTTATAATAGAGAGAATTCCATTAATTTGGAGCAAGTTAGGGTTTATAGGAAAAGTTACAGCAAGGAATATATTTAGATATAAGAGAAGATTTCTTATGACTTTAATTGGAATTGCTGGGTGTACAGCTCTTTTATTAACTGCTTTTGGAATAAGGGATAGCGTAGGAAGCGTGTCAAAATTTCAATTTGAAGATATAGTTAAGTATGATGCCCAAGGGTTTTTAAAGGAAATAACCACAAAAGAGCAAAGGGAAGGCCTTGATAAAATTGTTCCTGATGTGCACCTTTATATTCGTGAAGAATCCATCGATGTAAAGGGTTTAAATAATAAGCTATCTGCATCTTTAATCGTTCCAGAGTTTTCTGATAAATTAAATGATTTTATAAATATATATTCAAGTACCACTAAAAAGGTAGAAACTCTTAGTCAAAATAAAGTTATAATAACTGAAAAGTTAGCAAAGACAATTAAGATTGAAATTGGAGACAATATAAATTTAGTTACAAGCGATGGAAAATCATATGAAGCTAAAGTAGAATCTATAGCTGAGAATTATGTACGCCATTATATATACATGTCTTCAGATTTGTATTTTAAAATTTTTGGCTTAAATCCAAAATATAATAATATTTTTATGTTATCATCTGATAACAACTTAAATGAAAAGATGATGAAAAACGATAATGTGAGAGCTGTGGTTTTAACTTCAGATCTTTTAAAGAATTTAAGCGATTCCACAGATGCTTTAGGTATAGTTACAATAGTTTTACTAGTACTAGCTTGTTCACTTGCTTTTGTTGTATTGTTTAACCTTACAAATATAAATATTACTGAGAGGATTCGTGAACTTGCTACAATTAAAGTATTAGGATTTCATGATAATGAACTTGCTTTATATGTGTATAGGGAAAATGCTGCAGTAACTATTATGGGAATAGCTTTAGGGCTTATATGTGGAGTATTTTTAGATAGATTTGTATTAACTTCTGTAGAAATTGACTTGCTAAAATTTCCACTTATAATATATCCTCTTAGTTATGTGATGGCAATAGCGTTATCTTTAACATTTGCTTTATTTGTAAATTGGGTTATGAATTATAAATTAGCAAATATTAATATGGTAGAATCCTTAAAAAATGTGGAATAAATTTATATATATAAAATCTATTGCATTAACTTGCATTTTATGTTACTATGAAAAACAATAACTTAGACCTAAATTTAAAGAAATGGATGAAGGTGATTTAAATGACAAAGTATGTAAAGAATAATTATGCAAAAATTAATCAACAACAGGTGCATGGACATATGCACTATTTTGTCATACAAAAAAATCATCGAAAGTGTTTTTAAAATTTGCTTAATATTTGAGCCCATAGAGCATATTTAGATGATTTTATAGATTCTAAATATGCTCTTTTTATATTCATTTTATTAAATTAAGAGAGGGAAGGGTTTATGTTTAAAAAGGGTTTCTTATTTATTTTAATCTGTTTAATGGTGTTTTTAACAGGATGTGCTCAAGCTGCAACTGAAAATGATGCGTCTTTAGAAAAGGTCAAAGAAAAGGGAGTATTTGTAGTTGGACTTGATGATAATTTTCCACCAATGGGATTTAGGGATGGAAATAATGATATTGTTGGTTTTGATATTGATCTTGCAAAAGAAGTCTCAAAGAGATTGAATGTAGAAGTAAAATTTCAACCTATTGACTGGAGTGCAAATCAACAAGAGTTAAACACAGGTAATATTGATTGTCTTTGGAATGGCTTATCTATAACTCCTGCAAGAGAAGAATCTATGAAATTGTCCAAACCTTACATGAACAATAATATGATGATTGTTATTAAGAAAGATGCTGGCATGACAAATTTAGATAGTTTAAAGGATAAAAGGTTAGCATTGCAAGGTGGCTCTACAGCCGAGGTTGCGCTTGATGATAAAGCAGATTTAAAGAAGTCTTTAAAAGAAGTTGTATATTTTAAAGATAACATTATGGCTTTAATGGATTTAGATAAAGGTGGAGTAGATGCTGTTTTAATGGATGATGTGGCTGCTAGATATTATATTAAAAATAATGACAAAGATTTTGTTATATTAGATGAGAGCCTTTCTCAAGAAAAATATGCAGTAGGTTTTAGAAAAGGCGATATTGCTCTTTGCAGTGCTGTTGAAAATGCGTTGTCAGAAATTAAAAAAGATGGTACCTTAGCTAAAATTTCAAATGATTGGTTTGGTAAAGATATAACTGTTTTTGAATAGTCATGGAGGTTGTATGCAGTTTGTTGAGAGAATATTTAAGTCTGTAGAAGTATTATATGAAGGTTTAGGAGTATCTATATCAGTATTTTTTTTAACTCTTATTTTTTCATTGCCTCTAAGTATACTAGTGGTTATGGCAAGCAGATCGAAAAATTTTATTGTAAAAAAAATAATTGATATATATATTTTAATAATGAGAGGAACTCCTCTTATGCTTCAATTAATAGTGGTATATTTTGGACCAAGCTATTTATTTCATATATCTATAAATAGATTTTTAGCTGCTATAATAGCTTTTGTTTTAAATTACACAGCTTATTTTGCAGAAATATTTAGAGGCGGACTTAATTCTATATCTATAGGTCAATATGAGGCGGGAAATGTTCTAGGATTAACAAAAACTCAGGTTTTCTTTAGAGTAATTTTAATGCAAGTTATAAAGAGAATAATACCTCCTATGTGCAATGAGTTTATAACGCTTATTAAAGATACAGCTTTAGCATATACAATTGCTATTGTAGAATTATTTTCTATAGCTCAAAGGTACTCAAATACTACATCGTCTATAATACCTCTCTTTGTAGCAGGAGCATATTATTTAATTATTAATTATTTAATAGTGAAACTATTTAAATTAGCTGAAAAGAAGCTTGAATATTATAGATAGGAGTATTATTTATGGAAATAATCAAAATAAAAAATGTATTTAAAAAATTTGGTGTTAATACCATATTAAAAGACATTTCTTTTTCTATAAATAAAGGGGAAATTGTTTCTATAATTGGACCATCAGGGGCTGGCAAAACAACTCTCTTAAGGGCCATGAGTCAACTTGAAAAAATAGATGAAGGCAGTATAAATATATGTGGAAGCGTTATGGTAGAAAATGGTATATATAGTAATAAAAAAATACTTAGAGATATTAAACTTAATTGTGGATTAGTATTTCAAGATTATGAACTATTTCCTCATTTATCTGCCATTGAAAATATAGCCCTTGCTCCCATTTTAGTGCTTAAAAAAGGAAAAAATGAAGCTTATGGCGAAGGAAGGGAACTTTTAAAAAAAGTATCGCTCCTTGAAAAAGAGAAATTTTATCCTTTTGAATTATCAGGAGGACAAAAACAAAGGATAGCAATTGCAAGGGCACTTGCTACAAATCCAAAGGTATTATATTTTGATGAGCCTACATCAGCGCTTGATATAGAAACTACTAATGAAGTTGGAAAGCTTATAAAGGGACTTAGCATGGGGGATATAACCATAGTTATTGTTACTCATGATATTAAACTTGCAAAAGATATTTCTGATAGGGTAATATTTATTGAAAAAGGTGAGGTTGTAGAAGAAAATGATAAGGTTAGCTTTTTTAGCACACCTAAAAATCTTAGGACAAAGAATTTTATAGGAAGCAATAATTAGTTTTAAAGTTGATTAAAAAAGTGTATAAGCTATTTTTAACTTATACACTTTGTATTTAATTTTATGATATCCAAGTCATTTCTGAATTAATTATTTTATACAAGCCGTTTACTTTTTCAAGAGTATATGTTTTTCCTTCAGCGCATAAACTTCCACAGAAATAACCAGTATCTATGACTAATTTATTATTAGCATTGCTTTTTACAGTAAGCGATATTATTATGCCACCGTTATAATTGCCATAAAAACTGCTTTCTTTTGTTTCTTTTGTTATATATCCTTTGGATTTTAATCCTTCATAATTATCAAAAAGAAGCGTAAAGCCAGCAGTCTTGCTGTAATCCTGCATTAAGCGTACAAAATTTTTATTATTTTTTATATCATTTTTTACATCTAAAGAAACATATTTTGGCTTTCCTTTGATAAGATCTTTTACAACAAGTATATAAGCATCTTCAATCTGAGCATTGGTGTTATTATTTGTACTTGTAGATGTAACAGTTATAGTACAAGTTGCATAAATAAGCTTTGAAGTAGTTTTAGATTTTGCCGTTGCATAAATTGTAGTTTTACCAAGCTTCTTTCCTAAAACTTTTCCATTTTTGTCAACGCTAGCAATATTAGGATTTGTAGATGTCCATGTTATTGCTTTATATGTATTATTGGCTGGTGTAATAGATGCACTTAATTGAGATGATTGTCCTACACTTAGTGATAAAGAAGTTTTGTTAATTTTTACAGAAGGAGTTTGAATCTTTGACGTAGTGGTTGTACTAACTTTTGATGCAGTGCTAGCATAGGTACTTACCATTGTTGTAGCCATAGTTCCTAAAATAATAGGAACTGTCAATAAAGTTGTAGTTAATTTTTTAAGTTCCATATTTTTTCTCCCCTTTAATATAAACTAAATAAAGTTATATAATTTAACTAACTTTGAAGTTATTATATTTGATTTAAACGACTTTGTACAGGGTTTAAAATATAAAATGAGTTAAAAGTGGAACTTTTGAATATATTAATAAAGATAAAGTTTAGTTATTCAAAATCATATATATTTATTTAAATTTGTTTTGTAAATTTTGCGATATGGTGATATAATAAGTTAATTATTTTTTTTACTCTCGCAAAATTTATAGGGATTTTATATTCTAACATCCCTATATATTTTTATAATTTTTTTTAGGAGGATGGTAGCATGGAATCAATAAGACATTATGGTTAGGGGCTTTATATTTTAATGTCTACGTATTTTTATAATTTTTTTAGGAGGATAGTAGTATGGAGTCAAGAAGACATTATGGTCTTGTAACAACGATAGCAATGATCGTTGGAATTGTAATTGGGTCAGGTATATTTTTTAAATCTGACAATATCCTTGTAGGTACAGGTGGCAGCGTTAAATTAGGTATTTTAGTTTTTTGCATTGCTGCAGTGAGTATTATTTTTGGAAGTCTCACAATAAGTAATTTAGCGTCTTTTACTGATAGGTCTGGCGGTGTAGTTGCATATTCAGAGGAGTTTATAAACAAGAGATTTGCTTCGGCATTTGGATGGTTTCAAACATTTGTTTATTTTCCTACATTGACTACAGTTATATCATGGGTTGTGGGAATATATATATCCCTTCTATTTGGAATAAATATGACTTTAAATACCCAAATATTAATAGGATTCATATGGTTTATAATTTGTTTTGCTTACAACATGTGGTCAGCAAAATTTGGAGGAAATTTTCAAACATTTGCTACTATTATAAAGATTATTCCTTTACTTTTAATTGGTATTGCAGGTCTTATTTTTGGAAATCCATCAACAGCTTTTACAATACAAGCATCCGCCACATCATCTAATGCAAATTGGGTAAGTGCCATTGGGCCAATAGCCTTTTCATTTGATGGCTGGATTATAGCCACAACTGTATCTCATGAGGTTAAAAAAGCTAAAAAGAATGTTCCCATTGCACTAATTTTTGCTCCACTTTTCATACTTTTAGGATATCTCATATATTTTATTGGAGTATGTTCTTATGTGGGACCAGCACAAGTTCAAGCGCTTGGAGATGAAAGTGTTTCATACTTTGCTACTAATTTGTTTGGGGGATTTGCTGCAAAAGCCTTGCTTGCTTTTGTTACAATTTCTGTAATGGGAACTGTAAATGGAGTTGTATTAGGTTATATTAGACTTCCATATTCTTTAGCCGTTAGAGGAATGCTTCCAAACTCTGAATGGCTTAAAAAAATAAACCCTAAAAATGACATGCCTCTAAATTCTGGTGCTTTTGCAATGGCAATATGCTTAGTTTGGTGGGTAATACACTACATTGTAATGAATTTTAATTTATTAGCAAATTCAGATGTTTCAGAAATTGCAATAGTAATGACTTATGTTTTATATATAGTTCTTTATTTTAGAGTGTTTATGTTTTGGAGACAAGGAAAAATAAAAAGCATTGTTAAAGGGGTTGTTTTTCCAGCTTTAGCAACACTTGGCTCATTATTTATCTTCTATGGAGGACTCCAAAACCCATTTTTCTTTATTTTTGTATTCATATGCTTAGTAGCACTTTTATTAGGCTACTTTTATGAAAGAAAAGCTCATGAGGCTATGTCACCATTATAATTTATTATAAAATCGCCATTAATTGATTTTAATGGCGATTTTATTTTATACTAAAGTGAATCTTATAAAAAGTAAGTTCCAATTGCATATAATGGAACATTTATAAGCCAATCCTCTTTTCTGTAATTTGACATAGATGTTCTAATAGCATATTTAGGGTCATATTTTTCACAGTAAAATTTTAAACTTTTAGCTTTTAAATTTTCTTCTGCTTTAACTTCAATTGGAATTACATCCATAGCCCACTGAAATGTAAAATCAACTTCACTAGATCCTTTTTCTGAACTCCAATAATATGGTTTTACTTGATAGTTTGCTAATAATTCTTGACATACATATTGTTCAGTGAGAGATCTTTTAAATTCTTCAAAAATACGATTGCCTTCAATTAGGGATCTAACATCTAATCCACTTTTTGTGGAAAGCAGTCCAACATCTAACATAAAAAGTTTAAATGAACTGCTTTTATAGGCTGAAATTGGCATAGAGGGTTTAGTGATTCGCTCTACTTTTATAATTAAACCACAATCTATTAACCACTGCATTGCAAGTTCGAAATCCTTTGCCCTTGCACCTTCTCGAACTAAGCCATAAATGAATTTGCGGTTTTCTTTAGCAAGTTGGGCAGGGATGCTATCCCATAACAATCGTATGCGAGGTACAATTTCATTTGGTGCATGTTTAGAAAAATCCTGTTCATACGCTTCAAGCAAGCGGTTATGTACTCTTCTAACTTCAGAATAATCGCTGGTTTCTTTAAAAACATCAATTGCCTTTGGCATTCCACCAATATAATAATATTGTTTTAATAAGTCAATATATTTCATTTTAAATATGCTAATTAATTCCCAATCTTTACTTTGTATAAGATTAATAAGTTCATCTTCATTCATTGCCTTTAAAAATTCAATAAAACTCATAGGATATAGTGTTAAAAAATCTACTTTTCCAACAGGAAAGGAAGTACTTGGATGTAAAGCTACACCTAAAAGTGAGCCAGCAGCAATAATTGCATATTCTGGTTTATTTTCGTAAAAGTATTTTAAAGATGAAACTGCTCTAGGAACTTCTTGTATTTCATCAAAGATAAGGAGTGTATCTTCTTTTGTTATTGTAGTTCCAGATTCAATCTGAACTCCTGTGATTATCCTCTTAATGTCATAGTCTCCATTAAAGAGTTCAGCCATTCGCTTGTTATTATCAAAATTAATATAAGCTACTTTTTTAAAATGCCTTTCTCCAAAAGCTTTCATAAGCCAAGTTTTACCAACTTGTCTTGCTCCTTTTATTATAAGAGGCATGCGATCTTTTCTGTTTTTCCATTTAATTAGTTCATCCATCAAAAATCTTTCCAAAATAAACACCTCACTTTTATAATGGATTATATATTGATTATAACATTTTTTAGAAGGAAAAATGCAATTTGCATATCATAAAAAATTTTAAAAATAAATTTAGCATCTGAATTTTTTATTAAAAAAATATTATCGCATAATTTTATATATATAAAATTATATGATAATATTTTATGATTTTAAAATATTATTTATTTTGATTCATTTACATGTTATAATTTTTAAATAAGGTACAAGCCTTTAAGTTTATATTATTTATATTGTAAAAATTTATGAGGTGAACAGTGAAATTAGAGTTTAAACAAGATGTAATGATAGGGGAAAAGATAAAAGCTATTAGGAAAAGTTCTAAGATGACCTTAAAAGAACTTTCAGATAAAACTGATCTTTCCATAGCTTTTTTAAGCAATTTAGAGAGAGACATGAGCAGTCCCACCATCATAAATTTGCATAAAATCTGCAATGCTTTTGGTATAACCATAAATGAACTTTTTAATGAATCTAAAGAAAACTTATTTGTTAAAAAAGATAATAGAAAGCTTATATTTTCAAAAAAAGAACATTCTAATTGGATTACATATCACTCATTAACTGAAGGACAGCATCGTCTAAAGGGTACTTGTATGACCATTTCTGGTGAATCTGAAGCAGTGCATGAATCATTTAAACACAAATATGATGAGTTTGGTATACTAGCAAAAGGTACTATGCAAATTCAAGTGGAGGATAAAAGTTATATTATGCAAGAAGGTGATGCTCTTTATATACCGGCAAATTCTAATCATTTTTTTAAGAAACTAGGAAAAGAAGACTGTGTATATTATTTTGTTGTTTTAGATGATCATAATTAGAACAAAGCATTTGATTTGTTTTTTACATGTTTAGTCATTTATGTCTAAAATATTGTTTTAAAATGTATTGACGGGTATTAATGAATGTAGTATTTTATAATTATAAAAAAATATGGATATAAATTTTATCGTTAAAGAAATAATTTATATATCTGTTTTTAGTTTGATGTTATTGGAGGTTAGATATGGATAAGATCCAAATATTAAACGAACTAGAGGATATGCTTCTTAAAGATCAAATCTGCACTGATCCAGATGAACTTTATGATGCCGCAGCAGATCGATATAAAAAATATTTAAAGGCAAAAAAAGTTTTGGACAATCCTATTCCTACAGCTATTGTTTATCCAAATTCTACAGAGGAAGTTAAAAAAATTTTAGAATATTGTAATAAAAACCATGTAAACGTAATCCCAAGGAGCGGAAAAACTGCAACTGAAGGTGGTCTTGAGAACTGGAAAGAGCTCACTTTAGTTGTGGATGGTAAAAATTTAAATAAAATTATAAAAATCGATATTTACAATATGCAGGTTACAGCTCAATCAGGGGTGCCACTGCAGACACTTGAAGATGAAATTAGAAAACAAGGATATACTATAGGTCATTCTCCTCAATCAAAACCAGTTGCTCAATTAGGAGGATTAGTTGCTACAAGAAGTATTGGACAATTTTCCACCTTATACGGAGGTATAGAAGATATGGTTGTGGGACTAGAATGTGTTTTCCCAGATGGCCATATCTGCAGGATTAAAAACGTATGTCGTCGTGCATGTGGACCAGATATACGCCATATTGCCATTGGAAATGAAGGAGCTTTGTGTTATATAACAGAGGTTACTTTAAAAATTTATAAATATTATCCTGAAAACAATAGGTTTTATGGTTATCTCGTGAAAGATATAGATGCTTCTATAAAAGTACTTCGTGAAGTGATGGTTAATGGTTATCGCCCATCAGTTGCAAGGGCTTATTCAGAGGAAGATGCAAGGCAGCATTTTTACCATTTTTATAAGGATAAATGCGTACTGATATTTATGGCAGAAGGGCCTAAGGGAATTGTGGACGCTATATGCAATGGAATTGAAGAAGCTGCTTTAAAATTTAAAGATGATATTTATGAGCAAGTTGATAGCAAGCTTATTGAAGATTGGTTTAATCATCTTAACTGGTCTCAAAAGGATATTGATGATGAAGTTCAAGGAATGATAGACAATGATAAACATGCTGGTTTTACAACAGAGATATCTTCTGATTGGGAGACCATACCAAAGATCTATCATAATGTAATAAACCGAATACATAGTGAATTTCCTCGAGCAGATGATCTTACAATGCTAGGTGGACATTCTTCTCATAGTTACATAAATGGTACAAATATGTACTTTGTTTATAATTATGATATTAACTGTGAACCAGAAGATGAGATGAGGATTTATCATCATCCTATTCAAACCATAATAGTGGAAGAGACATTAAAATTAAATGGCTCTATATGCCATCATCATGGTATAGGAAAGTACAGAAACGAGTGGACAAAACAGGAGCATGGTACAGCATATTATATCTTAGAAAAATTAAAGGAGTCATTTGATCCTAATGGAATTATGAATTTCGGTACCATATTTCCTGAAGAAGAAGGAGTTAGGTATCAAAAGTAGTTGTTGTGCCTAGATATTATTGATGAAGATTGTAACTTTAGTTAAGTTTATTCCTGATGTAGAAAATTTTAAATATGATTATGAAAAAAATGTTCTTATAAGGGAAAATGTAAAGATGGTGCTTAATCCTGATGATTCTTGTGCACTTGCATATGCCATAAAGCTTAAAGAAAAGCGTCCAGATGTTGAAATTGAGGTTGTCACTATGGCACCTCTTAGCATTTTAGAGCTTGTGAAAGACCTTATTAGACGAAAAATTGATAAGGCAACAGTTATTTCAGATGGTTTATTTGTAGGAAGCGATACATATGTTACTAGCACAATACTAGCTAGATATCTAAAGTCTATAAAATATGATCTCATTTTAAGCGGTTCTCATTCATTAGATGGTGACACTGGGCATGTTCCCTCACAGATAGCAGATATTTTAGGCCTTTGCCAACTTTCAAATGTTAAAAAGATAGAAGAATTAACCTTGTCAGATGATAACTTTAAAGAAAATAGAGCTGTGGTAGAGGTTGAAAACGAAGATCAAATTTTAAAATTTGAGATCAAAATGCCTTGCGTGCTTAGCATAATCAAAGACAGTAAATATAAGCTTCCATTTGTAAAATATGCTGACCTTAAACTTAATGTGGATAACAAGCTTTTGGTTATTTCAAATCATGATCTATGCTTTTTAAAAGAGGAAGTTGGAATAATTGGTTCACCTACGAAAGTTGTCACAACTTTTATGAAGGATCCTTTAAAAAAAGAACATATTATTACCGATACCAGCGAAGATGGTATGGAAATTGTCTACAATTTTTTAAGGTCAAAAGGTTTTGTTTAAATGAAAAGGACATTGATATATATAGATGATTTAAGCATTAAATATTTATCTTCATTGCTTGGCGCAGCTAAGAAATTAAATAAAGGTTGTGACTATGAACTATATGCTTTTGATGTAATGGAAGATAAGTTTTATGAGTATGAACATTTTGATTATCATATTAAATTAACTCATGCAAACATCCAGTATTTTGATACTGTAAATATTACAAACTGTATTGAAGAATTAAATGGCATTTACAGATTTGACCATATACTTATTTTAGCAAATTACTTTGGAAGGATGCTTGCACCACGATTAGCTATGAGATTGAATGTGGGCTTAGTAGCGGATGTTACAGAGATTAACCATACAGAAGGTGAGACTTTACTTATTCGCCCAGCTTTTGATGGTAAACTTCTTGCAGGTATTGAGATTAAAGGCCCTAAACCTCTTATGGCAACTATTCGTGAAAACGTATTTAGTTTTGATAAAACAAAAAGAGATACTGAAGTTAAAACAATTGAATTTACTCCAAAAAATATAGAAAAGAGCAGTATAAAACTTATTGATGTTAAAGAAAAGCCACCTATTTCAGATATAAGAGAAAGCAAAATATTGGTATCAGGTGGAGGCGGAATTATTGATGATTTTGATAGCCTGCAAAGTTTAGCTCATGAACTTAAGGCAATGGTAAGCGCAAGCAGAAAGCTCGTAGATAATGAGGTTGCAGGGCGAAATATTCAAGTAGGCCAATCTGGTAAAACTGTAAGCCCAAAGTTATATTTAGCGCTAGGCATTTATGGATCTCTTCAGCACATTGAAGGTTTAAAGAATGTTGAATATATAATATCAGTTAACAAAAATAAAGATGCCCCAATATGCAGTTTATCAGATATTGTAGTAGTAGGAGATGCAACAGAGTTTGTTAAGAAAATGGTGATGAAAATACAAAAATCTAAAAGTATTGATAAATAGGAGGAGTTATGGATATTACTGCGTTTAACATGAATTATTTTTCTATTAAAGGAAAAAATGCTATTGTAACTGGTGGAAATACTGGACTTGGTCAAGCCTTTTCACTGGCTCTTGCAAAAGCTGGTGCTAATATTTTTATACCAAGCATTATGCCTGATGATCCTGAATTTAATAAATTAATTGAGGACGAAGGTGTAAAGGTTATCTATATGGAAGCTGACATTACCCATATGGGGACTCCTAAAGAGGTGGTAGATAGCTGCATTTCTAAACTTGGATCGGTTGATATATTGGTAAATTGTGCAGGCATTTGTATATGTGAAGAGTTTAAAGATTTTGGAAGGAAGCAGTGGGACAAAATGATCAGCATAAACCTAACTGCTGCTTTTGAAATGAGCCATGAATGTGGAAAAATCATGATGGAGCAAAGAAGCGGAAAGATAATAAATATATGCTCTTTATTTACATGGCTTGGTGGACAGCTTTCACCAGCATATGCAGCATCAAAACATGGCATTGCAGGTTTAACAAAAGCATATTGCGATGAACTTGCCCAGTATAATGTTCAGGTAAACGGAATTGCTCCTGGATATTTTAAAACTAGAGTGGCGCAAAATTCTGTAGCAAATCCTGAAAGAAACAAGTGGATTGTAGACCATACTCCCGAAGGAAGATGGGGAGATATTCATGACCTTATGGGTGCAACTGTTTTTTTAGCAAGTGAAGCTTCACACTTTGTAAATGGCCATATACTCGCTGTTGATGGCGGATTCTTGACAAGATAAAATTTTAGGAGAATATTATGCAAGATGTTTATTTTATAGGAGTGGATATTGGTTCTCAAAGTACAAAGGTGTACATATTTAATGAAAAAGGAGAGGTTGTAACTTTTGCTAGCGAGAGTTTAAAACCTATGATTTCGAGAAAGCTAGGATATGTAGAACACCCTGACGACGATTTATGGGACAGCTTTAAAGTAGTGATGAAAAAAGTCATGAATAATTTTAAAGGAGAAAAGGAACATATAAAAGGTTTGGGGCTTTGTTCTATTCGTTGTTGTAGAGTTTTTATGAAGGAAGATGGTACCTTATTTGAGCCGGTTATGAGCTGGATGGATGTGCGCTCTTATGAAACTTTTAAAGATAATGATAATATAGCATATACATCTCCTACATCAGGGTATTTGACTCATAGATTAACTGGCGAATTTAAAGATACCGTTTCTAACGCTTTTCAATGGCAATTTCCTGTTGATTTAGATACATGGAGTTGGTCAGAGGATGAGGAATATTTTGAAAAATTTAATATACCACATGAAAAGCTTTTAAAGCTTTTCATGCCAGGAACAATTTTAGGCTATGTTACTAAAGAAGCTTCAGAATCTACTCTTCTTCCATATGGTTTACCAGTTGTTGCGACAGCAAACGATAAAGCTGTTGAAGCGCTTGGTTCAGGGCTCATAGATAATAAAGATGCTCTTTTTTCTCTTGGAACATACATAGCGTCTATGGTATACAGCGAGGAAAATAGTGAAGAGCCAAAAAATTATTGGGTAAATTTGTCCTCTATTCCTAACAGATATCTTAATGAAAGCAATGGAATAAGGCGAGGAATGTGGCATATTTCATGGTATAAAAGCATAATAGGTGAAGAATATGAAAAAAGGGCAAAAGAACTTGGGCTTTCTATGGAAGAGTGTCTTGAAAAAGAGGCTTTAAAAGTACCTGCAGGATCCAGTGGGCTTTTAACCATTCCAGATTGGCTAGCCCCTGCTAATGAGCTTTATAGAAAAGGTGTAATGATAGGCTTTGATGAGCGCCATACAAGAGGGCATATTTATCGTTCCATATTAGAAGGAATAGCATTTACTCTTACCAATAATTATGAAGATATGATAGAGGAGCTTAAGATAAAGCCTGAAAGGATAATAATCTCTGGTGGCGGTTCAAACAGCGATCTGTTTATGCAAATTTTTGCTGATATGACAGGTCAAAAAACAGTGAGAACAAAGATAAATGGTGCAGCAGCTTTAGGTTCTGCAATATGTGTAGCAGTTGCTACAGGAGTTTATGAGGGATTTGAGGAAGCTGTAGAAAATATGGTTAAAATTAAAAATGAATTTATTCCTAATCCAGAAAATACTAAGTTATATAAGGAAATAAATGAAGGTGTATTTAAGAATTTACCTAAGCTTTTAAAGGATTCGTTGGTTCAGATTCATAAGACATGTGAGCAATTATAGTTTAGGAGGTGATGTTTTGGCAGAGCTTATATCATTTATTGTTAAACGAAAGGATACAATTTTAAAGCTTCTTGTTCAACATGCTGAAATGGTTCTAATTGCCCTTACCATATCTATCATAATAGGTGTGATTATTGGTTATTTAATAACTTATAACGATGCTGTAGCTAAAATTGTAATTTACATTTGTGGAATGCTTATGACAATACCAAGCCTTGCCCTTTTTGTATTTTTTATTCCTATACTTGGAATTGGGCCTTTACCTGCTATTGCAGGACTTGTAATATATACACTCTTGCCTATTGTGCGAAATGTACATGTAGGGCTTACTAATATAGACCCTGCAATTATTTCATCAGCAAGGGGCATGGGTATGACCGAAGCTGGAATTACATTTAAAGTAAAAATTCCTTTAGCCCTTCCAATTGTATTTGCTGGAATAAGAACTTCTGTGGTTATGGGCATTGGCCTTGGAGCTATTGCAGCATATATAGGAGCTGGAGGCCTTGGAGAATTTATTTTTCAAGGCATTAATCGAAATATTAATGATATGATTCTGGTAGGTGCTCTCTTAATATCTATTATAACAATAATAATGGATAAATTAATGCAGGTTTTGCAAAAACAAGCAGAGAGAATGACAAGGTAAAATAATATATGTATGTGAGACGGGGTGATGATATTGATCAAACTTGAAAAGGTAACAAAAATCTATCCAGGATCCGAAAAACCAGTTGTAAACGAACTTGATCTTCATATTAAAAAAGGTGAAATTTGTGTTTTAGTTGGTGCATCAGGCTGTGGTAAAACAACAACCATGAGGATGATAAATAGAATAATTGATCATACAAGTGGAACTATCTATGTTGATAATAAGGATATAAGTAAGATCGATCCTATAGAACTTCGCTTAAATATCGGCTATGTTATTCAAGAAATTGGATTATTCCCTCATTATACTATTGAAAAAAATATTGCTACTGTGCCTATTGAAAAGAAATGGGACAAGAATATGGTATCAGAACGCGTTAAAGAAATGATGAAAATGGTTGACCTTGATCCAAATGTATATTCACGTAAAAAACCTTCAGCTTTAAGCGGTGGACAAAGACAACGCGTTGGTGTAGCCCGTGCACTTGCAGCAGATCCTCCAATTATGCTCATGGATGAGCCATTTGGTGCTCTTGATCCCATCACTCGTTCAAAACTTCAAAATGAGTTTTTAAGCATTCAAGCTAAGATTAAAAAGACTATTGTTTTTGTAACTCACGATATCGATGAAGCTATTAAAATGGGAGATAAAATTGCAGTTATGCAATATGGTAAGCTTGCGCAGTTTGGGACTCCACAGGATATATTGACTAAACCTAAAAATGATTTTGTGGAAAATTTAGTAGGAAGTAATCGCATATTAAAGAGGTTTTCTCTAATAAAATGTTCAAGCATAATACCTGCTTCACCAATATTTAAATTAAAGAGCGAAAGAAACAAGATTATTGAACGCATTAGTGAATTTTCAAGGCTTGATCCTAATCCTATAATTGGAATAATTGATGAAGAAGAAAGGCCTTTAGGCTATATACCTATTTTTAAGTATGATCCAAAGGATACAACATCTATAGAGGATCGTATAATTAAACCAGTAAGCACAGTAAATGAAGACTATACATTATACGATGCTTTAGGGGCTCTTTTTAGTTCAAGCCATAGAGGTGTTTTTCGTATGGATTTAAGTGGTAAGACAAATGGCATCATAACTATGACTGATCTCTTTGAGGCGGTGAAGGTGGATGATTGAAAAAAGCAGGCTAAATCTCACTAAGTCATATGAGAATAAAGGACTTCGCTTCACTGATTTCATCCTTCCTATAATTATTATAGTTGTTGCAGCTTTTTATGCTTTTTATGTATTGAATTTTCCTATGGACAAAATGGTAAAAAATTTTGTAACCCCAAAGCTTATTACTACTAGCTTAAAAACGCATTTATTTTTAATTATTGTTTCTTCAAGCTTTGCTATATTGACAGCCGTTCCTCTTGGAATCATACTCACAAGACCCTTATTTAGAAAATTTTCAGGTCTTGTTGTGGGATTTATCAATATATGCCAGACAATTCCCAGCTTTGCGGTAATTGCTATATTTGTAAGCATACTGGGCATTGGTAGCAGAACAGCAATTTTTGCATTGTGGATTTATTCTCTATTACCTATTTTAAATAATACTATTGCTGGAATTAATGGCCTTGATCCTGCAATTATAGATTCTTCTCGTGGTATGGGAATGACCAAAATGCGCACATTGTTTAAAATTGAAATTCCTCTTGCTCTGCCAGTTATAATGGCAGGAATTCGCACAGCAGTTGTAATAAACGTTGCAACAGCTGTTATTGCAGCATATGTAGGTGGAGGTGGACTTGGAGATATTATAATTGCCGGTAAAAATATTAATAGATGGCAAGTTCTAGTTTTGGGAGCTGGATATTCTACTCTTATAGCTCTAATGTTTGATCATATTTTAGGAGTTATTGAGAGAATTATGTTAGAAAATTAAATAATAGTGATTTAGGGGTAAATGGTGTTTTAATAAAATATATCAAAATTAATAATGGAGGAAAGTATTAATGAAAAAAATTGCATTTTTATTTATAATAATTTTAACATTAACTATAACGATAGGGTGTACAGGTTGTAACACGGGAACAGCTACAAATAATGTTTCAAATGTAGTTGTGAAGGTTGGCGGCAAGGATTTTACTGAGCAGTTAATTCTTGCTCAACTTGCTATAAAAGCACTTGAAGCAAATGGAATTAAAACTGAAGATAAATCAAATGTTGCAGGTTCAGATACATGTCGCAAGGCCTTAGAGAGCGGTGAGTTTGATATGTATTGGGAATACACAGGAACTGCATGGATGATGCTTTTAGCAAATGAAACTATTGCTGGAGATGCTAAAACTACATTTGACAAGGTTAAGGAAGCTGATAAAGCTAATAAACTTGTATGGCTTGATTATGCTCCTATGAATGATACTTATTCCCTAGTTATGAAGGAAGATAAAGCAAAAGAGCTTGGAATCACATCTTATACTGAACTCGGTGAATATATTAAGAAAAATCCTAGTAAACTCATTCTAGCATGTGATCACGAATTTACTGCTCGTCCTGATGGTTTACCTGGACTTGTAACAACATATGGAACTGATTTTGGTGATAGTATAAAGATTATGGATATGGGTATTGTTTTCAAGACTTTAGCAGATGGACAAGCTGATGTTGGTATGGTACTTGCTACTGACGGCCGTATTAAACAGTTTGGTCTTAAAGTTTTAAAAGATGATAAGAGCTTCTTTCCAATATATAATGCAGCGCCTTGTATACGTGAAGATACCCTTGCAAAGGTTCCACAGATAGCTGATATACTTAAACCTATCTCAGAAAAATTGACTGATGAAGTGATGCAAGAACTTAACTTAAAGGTTGATAGTGGAGAGATGGAACCTAATGAAGCAGCAACAGAATGGCTTAAAGCAAATGGTCTAATTAAATAAACAGTAATTTTGAGTTTTTTTTATAAAGAAATTGATATAGAGGGTGATGGAACTGGTAAATCTTTCTCAGTATGAAAAAGAAATGTTAGAGGGTAAATATGGGAAATTAAAGAAGCAAGCCATAAAAAAAGTTGTAGAATATGCAAATGCTTTAGGAGCTGAAAAGCTATGCAAAGTTAGCAAAGCGCATTTATTTTGTGGGACACATTTATATTTAGATGCATATAAGAAGGAATCATCTTTGGAAGATTGTGATATTGAAGAAGTTTTATCAGAAATGCATCTTTGCTCAAAAGAAAAACTCAATTTCGAAGAATTTGAATGTTTTTGCCAAGCTGATTGTGGACCTATGGATCCTGAGAGGTACAAATATCTTGGTATAGAAGAAAAGAGAGGAAAATTAAATAAACAATATTTAGAGTTTTATGCTAATTTAGGAGTTAATTTAGCTGAAACATGTGTACCCTATATGGTGGGATTCATTCCCTTTAAAGGTGAGCATTATGTTTCAAGTGAATCTCATGCTGTTACAATGATGAATTCTTTTTTTGGAGCATGTGGTAATTCTGATGGTCTTGAAGCAGGTTTTTGGTCTGCGATATGTGGAAGAACTCCTTATTGGGGAAATCACATAATGGAAAATAGAAAAGGTACACATTTGTTTCAAGTGGATTTTGATGTATCTACTTCATATGACTGGGATTTACTTGGATATACAATAGGGAGAATGCTTCCTCCCCATTCCATTCCTGTTATAAATGGACAAAGTTTAAATGCAGATATCTTTAATATAAAGTATTTTTTTGCAAGCATGGCAACAACTTCTGGACCAGAAATGTGTCATATAGTTGGTTTAACTCCTGAAGCTCACACTTTAGAAGATGCTTTTGCCTCTGGTATTTACGAGATAATAAAAGTTACTCCTTTAGATATTGAAAAATCTTTGAGTTTACTTTCGGATAATAAAAGTGCAAAAATTGATTTGGTAAGCCTTGGATGTCCTCATTATAGCATTGAGGAGCTTCATCAAATAGCAAAATATTTAAAGAATAAAACTATACATAAAGATGTTTGTTTAAATATTTGGACTGCTCCTTCTATAAAATTCATGTCTGATAGAACAGGGCTTACTGATATTATTGAAAGATCTAATGCAAAACTTCTCACAAGTTCGTGTCCGCTTACAAGTGATGTATTTTTAAAGGAAGAAGGAAAGAATATTTTATTTGATTCTGCAAAACAGGCTCATTATATTAGGCCTTTAACTAAGTCAGGAATATACTATAAGTCTCTTGAAAAATGTCTTGAAGCTGCTATTTTAGGTTATGTTTAGAAATCTTTATGGGGTGATTTTATGGATAAAATTGTTATTAAAGGAAGAAGTATAATACCTGGGACAGCAGAAGGAGTTGCACTTGTGTGCCATGAGACAATACAAGGATGGTCAGGAATAGATGATAAAACAGGTTATATTATAGAAGAGAACCATCCATTAAAGGGTGAATGTATTAAGAACAGAGTATTAGTGCTTTCGGGTGGAAAAGGGTCAAATGGGTGGTCATGCCATTTTCATGCTGCAAGACTGGAGGGATTTGCACCAGCTGCTTTTTTATTTCCTAAAATGGATTCAAGAACAGGAGTTGCCTGTGTAGTAACTGAAGTGCCTGCAGTTGCAGATTTTTCTGAAAATATTTTTGATGTCATTAAAACAGGCGATTATATTTTTGTAAATGCAAATGATGGTATTGTTGAAATTGTTAAAAATGAAAGGTAATTTTGTTTTATGAGTAATAATATAATTAGAAATTATGGTTATATAGATGATTCTCAAATTGATAAGGAATATTTTATTACAAAAAATCAATGGGTTTCAGGATATACAGTTGGTATAATGCTCCTTGATGTTCATTATCCAATTATGCCAGGCAATGTAGTTAATGCTTATACATTTGATTTTCCTGTAAGGCATATGTGGGTCAATGGTGCAAATCAAGATAGAATGCATTCAGGAGATGATTCCCTTTTACCTGAGCTTATAAAAACAGCTAAACAATTAGAAGTAGAAGGATGTAGAGCAGTTTGTGGTGCTTGTGGATATTTTGGACATTTTCAAAAAAAGCTTGCTAATGCTGTAGATATACCTGTATATCTTTCAAGCATAATACAAATACCTTGGATAAGTGTAGGACTTAAGGAAGATGAGAAGATTGGTATATTATGTGCAGATGGAAGAAATTTAACTTATGATCTTTTTAAATCATGTGGAGTTTCTGAGAAAGATTTTAACAGATGTGTTATTGCATCTGCAGGAAATTTGCCAGAGTTTTCAGCATTTATGGAGCGTAGAGGACATTTTAATAATGGTATTGTAAAAAATGAACTTATAAATTTAGCAAATAACATCATGCAAGAAAATATAAATATAAAAGCTATTCTTCTTGAATGTAGTGATATGCCACCATATTCAGCAGCCATTCAAAGTGCACTTAATATACCTGTATTTGATTTTATAACCTTGATAAAATTTGTTCATTCTACAGTAGCTCATAAACCATACTATGGTTTTATGTAGTATTCTTATAGAAATTAATTGATCTTAGCGACCAATAAAGTTTGTATTTTAAAAACACATCCAAGTTGATAATAAATTCAGTTTGGATGTTTTCCTTACTCATTTTATGGATAAAAAATTATGTCATCAGTTTGAAAATACCCTAACTTAAGAAAGAATTGATATTGATTTAGGGGTAAATGGTGTTTTAATAAAATATATCAAAATTAATAATGGAGGAAAGTATTAATGAAAAAAATTGCATTTTTATTTATAATAATTTTAACATTAACTATGATGGTTGGGTGCGCACCAAAATCTGGTTCAACAAGCGATGTAGTTGTAAAAGTTGGAGGCAAAGATTTTACTGAGCAGTTAATTCTTGCTCAACTTGCTATAAAAGCACTTGAAGCAAATGGAATTAAAACTGAAGATAAATCAAATGTTGCAGGTTCAGATACATGCCGTAAGGCTTTAGAGAGCGGTGAGTTTGATATGTATTGGGAATACACTGGAACTGCATGGCTAATGCTTTTAGCAAATGAAACTGTTGCCCAAGATGCTAAAACAACATTTGATAAAGTTAAAGAAGCTGATAAAGCTAATAAACTTGTATGGCTTGATTATGCGCCTATGAATGATACTTATGCCTTAGTTATGAAGGAAGAAAAGGGAAAGGAGCTTGGAATCACATCTTATACAGAGCTTGGAGCATATGTTAAGGCAAATACTGGAAAGCTTATTTTGGCTTGTGATCATGAATTTACAGCTCGTCCTGATGGTTTACCTGGACTTGTATCAACTTATGGCACTGATTTTGGCGATAGCATAAAGACTATGGATATGGGTATTGTTTTTAAAACATTAGCAGATGGCCAAGCTGATGTTGGTATGGTATTTGCAACTGATGGCCGCATTAAGCAATATGGGCTTAAAGTTTTAAAGGATGATAAGAGTTTCTTCCCAATTTATAATGCAGCACCTTGTGTACGTGAAGATACGCTTGCAAAGGTTCCACAAATAGCTGATATCTTAAAACCTATTTCAGAAAAATTAACTGATGAAGTAATGCAAGATCTTAATTTAAAGGTTGATGGTGAAAAGATGGAGCCTAGTGAAGTAGCTGAACAATGGCTTAAAGACAATGGCCTAATAAAATAGATTATTAAAGGTTGGCGAAAACCACTTAATAATGTGGATATAAGCCAACTTTTTTATGGAAAGGGAAATTATGAAAATTGGAAAATTTAAGAATAATATGGACTATGAGATGTATAAGGCGGATTACTTTGAAGTAATGTCACATTTGCCAATACCCACAAGGTCAATAGATATTGCTACAGATTTTGGTAATGTACATATTCACGAATGGAAAAATGATAAAAATATTTCTGCTCCCGTTTTTCTTTTGCCAGGTCAAAGTTCTGGAAGTCCCATGTGGGAATTGAACTTGCCAGATTTTATCTCACAAAGAACAGTGTATGCAGTTGATTCTTTAGGGGATGCAGGATTATCTGTACAGACTAAGGCATTTACTGGTATTGAAGATATAGCTACATGGATAAGTGCTGTTTTAAAAGCCTTAAATCTTTCAAAAATTCATCTTGTAGGGCATTCCTTTGGTGGGGGAAATGCAGCAAATTTTGTAGCTTGTTTTCCCGAAAAAGTCGCTTCATTAGCTTTACTTGAGCCAGCTTTTGCCTTAAATTTTCCTCCAATACCCGTAATGTTTTATGCAACAGTTGCAAGTTTGAAAGTTTTACCTAAGAAATGGCGTGATATTGGGCTATCAAAGATGACAGGTACTAAAATAGACAGTACGGCTGATGCCAAGGAGGATGCCCTTGCTAGAATGATTAAAACTGCATCAAGTGGTTTCTCGGCCTCATTGCCTACTCCAAAACTATTAACTGATTCACAGCTTCGTAATTTTGATATTCCTGTATACATTGCCTTGGCGGACAATTCGCCAATAACTAGGGGTGCTATAAGAAAATCTCACTTAATACCAAATGTTAAAGTGAAAATATGGAAAAATACTACACATTCATTGCCAATGGAAATAAGCTCGGCACTTGATAAAGAGCTAGATGAATTTTGGAGAACAAGTGAAAATATTTAAAACGGAGCTTTTAAAAGGGCTCCGTTTTAAAAACCACAAAACATACACATAATGTACACATTACAAACATCTATGTATCAAATTCATATGCTAAACTCATAAAAAGTAAATCAATTGAGAGGAAAGGGACTATGAAAGAGGGTAATTTTTTTAGGCATGAACTAAAGCATTATATAAATTTTTCGGATTATAAGGAGATTGAATCAAAATTATCTATATTATGCAGGAAAGATGAGTTTGCTGATTTAAATGGCGTATATAGAGTTAGAAGTTTATATTTTGACAATTATGAAGATAAAGTTTTAAGAGAGAAAGTAAATGGATATCTTTATAGAGAAAAATTTAGAATTAGATATTATAATGATGATACATCTTTTATGCGCCTTGAGAAAAAGAGCAAAGTAAATGGGCTTTGCATGAAAGAAACTGTGCTTTTAACAAAGGAAGAATGCAATAGCATTATGCTAAAAGATTTTAAAGTTTTAAGAGATAGTGGGTATCCTCTTTGTAGAGAGCTTTATGCAAAGATAAATTATCAATTATTAAGGCCAAAGAATATAGTTGATTATATTAGAAAACCATTTATATATAGAGCTGGAAATGTGCGCATAACTGTTGATTTTGACATAAGGGGAAGTTTAAATATAGAAAATTTTTTAAATTGTGATTCATCTTGCTTTATACCAACAAGAGAAATGATT
This sequence comes from Clostridiaceae bacterium, assembly GCA_031549885.1. Taxonomy (GTDB): domain Bacteria; phylum Bacillota; class Clostridia; order Clostridiales; family Clostridiaceae; genus WQUF01. Next base: position 32,238 of record JAVBPD010000008.1, on the reverse strand, counting down.
TTAGAAGTTAAATATGATAATTTTCTTCCTCAGGTTATTAGAGATATAGTTCAGATTAATAATAGGTATCAAGTTTCTTATTCAAAATATGCTGCCATAAGAATGGCTTTATAGGAGAGGTATTATATGAATTTTAACGATATATTTAAATCAAGCTTTCTTGAAAAAGCAGTGCAGTTTTCGATTTTAGATGTGATTATAGCTATGGCTGTAGCATTTGCACTTGGTTTATTCATTTTTTTAATTTATAAAAAGACTTTTTCAGGGGTTATGTATTCAGCTTCCTTTGGAGTATCCCTTATGGGAATGACATTAGTGACAACACTTATAATATTAGCAGTTACTTCAAATGTAATTTTGTCCTTAGGTATGGTAGGCGCCCTTTCAATTGTGCGCTTTAGAACAGCTGTAAAAGAGCCAATTGATATTGTATTTTTGTTTTGGGCCATATCAGCAGGTATTGTAATAGGAGCAGGGCTTATTCCTCTTGCAGTTATAGGAACTGTATTGATTGGAGTTATTTTGCTCATATTTATAAACAAAAAAACAACAGATACACCTTATATATTAGTTGTAAATTGCAATGATGAAAAAAGTGAAAGTGATATACAGTCTATGATAAAAATGAAAACTAAAAAGAATTTATTAAAATCTAAATCAGTATCTAGAGATGGAATAGAATTAACTGTCGAAGTAAGGCTTATAGATTCATCTTCAACATTTGTAAATGAAATGCTTTTGGTACAAGGAGTATCAAATGCTGTTTTAGTTAGCTACAATGGAGAGTATATGGCTTAAGGTAGGTGTTTTAATTGATTGAAAATAAATATATAAATAAGATAGCTGCGTTAATTATAGCAATTGCCTTAGTATGTACAATATTTTTAGTTGGATATACAAATAGCGCCCAAATTTCAAAAACCTCTCCTTTATATGAAAAGATCATATTTGGACAAGATATAATTTCACTCGATATAGTTGCAAATGAAGAGGATTGGAAAAACATGCTGGAAAATGCCACTGATGAGACCTATATTTCATGTAGCGTAGTTGTAAATGGAACAAAGTTTGATGAAGTGGGCATTAGGCCAAAGGGAAATTCTAGCTTATCTCAAATTGCACGTGATCCTAATAGTGACCGCTATAGCTTTAAATTGAAATTTGATGAATTTGTAAAAGGACAAACATGTTTTGGGCTTGATGAATTTGTAGTAAATAACATAATGGGTGACTCAACTTATATGAAGGAGTATATTTCTTACGATATTTTAAAGTTTATTGGAGCAGTTACACCTCTTCTTCAATATTCAAATATTACTGTAAATGGAGAACCTTGGGGGTTATACCTTGCAATTGAAAGCTATGATGATAGCTTTTTAGCAAGAGAGTTTAATGATATTACAGGAAAGCTTTATAATGTGAAGACGATGGATATGGGTAATATGAACAATATGGATAATAGACCAGATCAAAATAACAATAGCCAATTTCCTAATAATGATGTATTCCAGCCAAAAAATGAACAAATAGAAGGTAATACTAAAACTCAAAATTTTAATAACGCTATGCCACCAAATGGTAATGGGCAAATGCCTAACTTTAATGGAGGTGCTCCTTTAGACAATGGACAAAACCAAAGACCTCAAGGCGGTTTTGGTGGATTTGGTGGAAGAGGATCTGGTGGCGGAGATCTTGCTTATAAGGATGATAATGCTTCAAGTTATTCAGCTATATTTGACAATGCAGTTTCAAAAATAACTTCAAGTGACTCAGATAGAGTGATAACAGCTTTAAAAGCTTTATCAGAAGGGGTGGATTTAGAAAAATACTTTAATGTAGATGAAATTTTGCGCTATTTTGCAGCTCATACTGTAGTGGTAAACCTTGATAGTTATGTTTCAAATATGGCTCAAAACTATTATATATATGAAAAAGATGGAAAGATTGCAATACTTCCTTGGGATTATAATTTAGCATTTGGAGGATTTCAGTCTGGTACAGCAAAAGATGTAATTAATTTTCCTATAGATACTCCTGTAAGTGGGGTAGAAATGGAAAGTAGGCCTCTTTTAGATAAACTTCTTCAAAATGAAGAATATAAAGAAAAATATCACAGCTATTTGCAAGAAATTGTAACCTCATATTTTAACAATGGTTTGTTTGAAAGCACTGTAGATTCTATAGATCTTAAGATAAAAGATTATGTAAAAAATGATGCTACAGCATTTTATACTTATGATGATTATGAAAAATCATTGCCACAGTTTAAGAAACTTTGCTTACTAAGATCTGAAAGCATTAAAGGACAGCTTGATGGAACTATACCATCCACAACTAGCTCCCAAAAACAAAATGAAGCTTCTTTAATACCTGCAGATGGTGTTAATTTATCTGCTTTAGGCTCAATGATGGGCGGAATGGGTGGCAATGGACAGATGGGTGGAATAGGTGGCAACAGGCCGCAAAATTTTGGCCAAAATATTCAAGATATGCAAATTATTCAAAAAGCAATGGAAATAATACAAAATGCTGGTGGGCAGATTACTGATGAGGTCAAAGAAAAACTAATAGAAATTGGCATTACAGAAGACCAAATTCAAATGTTTATGAATATGAGAAATGGAATGAACGGTTTTGGAGCCCCAGGGGGTAATGTTAACCTTAATGGGCAGCAGGGCAATGTAAATACAAGTAATTTAGGTAGTTCATATATAGTTTTAATTGCAGCTACTGTGCTTCTTGGCGGTGGAATTTTATTTACAAGCTTGTGGAAAAGAAATTTTTAAAAAGTATTAAAGGAACCATCTTTGATGGTTCCTTTATAATTATCCTTCATTACTGATGATTTGTTTTGTAAATAAAGATGCATCATCCAAATCCTTTTCATTAGGACGACCTTTATTTGCTAGTAAAAATTTACCACGGCAGTGAAAAAATTCATCGCACACAGGAATTTCATGTTTTTTTAAGATATCTTTTATTATCGGATGGATTGATTTATCACCTGCAGCAGTGCTAAAGACTATGACTTTCTTTACTTTATCCTTTGTGAGGCTTTCTGCAAATTCTCGCAATTCTTTGTTTATGTTGCCAGCATATAAAGCGCCACCTAAAAAAAGCAAATCCACTTTAGAAGTAATTGGTGAAGCTGTAGTTTTCATTTCAACGTTTGCTGCCTTTGCAATAGCATTTGCAATCTTTTGTGTATTGCCACCTTTTGAATAATACCTAACTTCAATATTCATAATTTTACCTCCTTAAATATTTTTTAATAACCATTTAGCCACTCCATCATTGTCATTAGTGTCGCAAATAAAATCAGCTGCTCTTTTAATTTCAGCTACCCCGTTTTCCATGGCAACTCCAATTCCACAGTATTTTACCATGTCTATATCTATGTGATCATCTCCAAATGCAGCAATATTCTCTAATTTTATATTTAAGTATTGAGAAATCTTTAAAATAGCATTAAATTTAGTTGCTTCTACATTTGCAAATCTATACCAATTTTCATCAGAAAAATTTATAAAATTGCAGCTTGGAAATTTTGAAGCAATATCTTTTGCAACATCATTATTGAATATTTCCATTGTAATTTTATATGAAGGTATGTTAAAAGGAACCTTAAAATCATTATAAATAGCAGAGTAGTGAGTTAAAGATGTTGGTATTTCTTTAGAATTCCAGTAATATCCATCTTCTGTATCCACAGTAATTATTCCAACTTCTTTATTTTTAATAGAAGCTTGGATTATACTATTTGAAACTTCTTTAGTTAATAAACATTTATGAATTGTATTCTTATGGTATGTTACTTTAGCGCCACCATTGGATATAACTATATCTGGATTAATATCCCTTAAATATTTATCAGATTGTTTCTCAGAACGAGCTGTAGCTACCGCAATTAAAATATTTTTACCCTTGCATTTATTAATAACATCCAAACTAAATGATGAAATGGTCTTATCTGTTCTTAAGATGGTTTGATCTAAATCAAGAGCAATAATTTCAATATCCAAAATTTTTACCTCTCCTAAATTTAATATCTAAAGTTTGTTATCTTTTGTTTTTAAAGAAAGAAACTTGAGTAAATTATTATAAAAATCTATGGCAGATTCAATATCTTTTTTTGTTAATTCCAAATAATCATTACCTAGATATCTTGTATCAAATAAATAGTTTTCAATAACAGACGCTGTCTTATAAAAATCTTCTTCATAATCACCAATATCCCTAAGTAATTTTCTAAGGTTATGAGTTTTTTGAAGAGTAGAATCTAATTTATATATACTTTCGAGGTAGAATTTCATTTGTTTTTCGCAAGCTTGTTGCAGGTGTTGACCAGAAGCGCTCCACATTTCTACATCTCTCAGTGCTAAAGCAACTTTAAAATCTTCTTCATAATATAATTCTTTTTATATTAGATATGAGGGAAGATTCAATGAAGCTATGTATGATAGTGTTAATATCATCTTTTATTATATCTGGTACTTCTTTAAAATTTTTAATAAGCATAGTTCACTCTCCACTAAATAATATATGAATATTAACTAGGCAGTGATTTTTTGTTTTCTAATCTTAATTATAAACTTAAATATATTAATATCAATATGCCTTATTTTAATAAATTTATATTAGTTAACTCCAATTTTTAGAAATTACACCCTATGTGTTACTACTTTTTCAGGAAATATTTTTTCTTTCCTTTTTCTGTAATTTTTATGTATTATCTTATTTTTATGCAAGTTTTTTTGTCGTTCACATTTTATCCATATATTTTTGACCATAGCTTCGCCAATTCGTCCACGGTTCGACATTGGTTTTTTTTGCTGTCGAAGGAACGAATCCTTGTTTTCGGGCTTTATTTGGAACCTTTTATAAAACCCTTATTTAATTCCCTATTGTCATTTTTTTATTACTTCAGTTAAAACTTTACTAAATAGCCTATCTATATTTTTCTTGTCAACAAAGTTTTTCTCAAGGAAAAATTCCATATGATCTTTATCCCAGTCTACTTTTAATATTTGATTTACGTTTTTTACAGGGAATTTCTTTCCTAATTCTATTGTTATATCCTTTCTAAATCCAGTTAAAAAGTCAGTGAATTTTCCTGCAATATCAGACCTTATTTCAACTGTAAATTTTGTCTTTTTAGGCATTATATTTTGAGATGTTCTTACCCTTTCCTTTACTTCATCAAGTGTCATCTTTGATTTCCCGGTTATATATTTCATCTTATGAAAAGAGTTTATATCTTTAAAATCTATATTTTGAAGTATCATTTTCTGAGTCTCATGATCGTGTTTTGCAAGAAGCCTTGCTATTTGAAGCTTTATTCTCTTTTCAATTAATAGGGTCATAACTTCCTCTGATAATTTTCTTAATACAAGATAGTTGCAAATAGAAGATTTGCTCATTAAATACTCATCAGCTAATGTAGAAATTATATTTGATTCGTTTCTATATTGTTTAGATCTTTTTAAAAGTTCATATCTCTCAATTAACATTTTTATAAATACTTCCTGTGTCATAGTTCTATAGCTAAAATTTAAATCAAGTATTAATGACCTTTTATAGTATTGATCTACCTTTTCATCATCAAGGACAAAACAAACTGGATATTTATATACATCTAAAGGTTCCATAGAATAAAGGTTTCGAAGGGCTAGCAGGCGACTTTTACCTGATATAACTATATATTTATCGTAATATTCGCTTTTAGTTAAAATTAAGGGATTTATTAGTCCAATATTTGATAAAGAGGACATAAGTGAGATTAATTGAGATTGATCTGGAGGAGGAAGGTAGTTCCAGTTTTTCGGAGGATTTTCTATAAGATCTATGTCGATTTTCTGAATATTTTCTATAATGTTTACGCCATTTGAAAAATTATCAATTCTTCTTCTTAAAATTCTCTCTTGATTTTTTCTTTGAATTTCCAAATATTCTTCTGAAAAAGGTTCTACTTCAATTTGTTCAAATTTAGGTCTGCGGGGATCATTATCAACATATTTTTCAGGAAGGAGATCATCTCCTTGATTTATTATCATTTTTGGTTCTGGTTTTATTACTTTTTTCTTTTTTGCCATAAATACTCCTTATAAAAATAATACCTCACTTATTTATATGAAACATCACTTTATAATATTCTTTTTATTTTATTGATAATACACTTTATAAATGCTAAACTTTTAGACTAAGGAGGGATTTTTTTATGTCAAAATACAAATGTAATATTTGTGGATATATTTATGATGAATCTAATGAAAGTAAAGTTTTTAACGACTTACCAGATAACTGGAATTGCCCAATATGTAGTGCAGCAAAAAATCAATTTATTAAAATTGAGGATACAGATGATGAGCCTTTAAAGCCTTATTTAGACAGTGAAAAACATTTAAAAGATATAGATTATATATCAGGGCATGGCAAAAGTTTAACTGCTCCTATGTCAACGCTGCTTCCTGTTATAGATTGGGAGGAAATTTTAATTTTAGGGGCTCAAGTTTCAACAACTCCTTTAGATGATGATTTCCCTGTAGATATTGAAACAACAATTGGCAAAAATGCTAAAAAACCAATGATACTTTCTGGGCCTGTTTATGTATCTCACATGAGCTTTGGATCTTTATCTAAAGAGGCAAAGGTTTCCCTCGCAAAGGGGTCTGCTATGGCAAAAACAGCCATGTGCAGTGGAGAAGGTGGGATTTTACCTGAAGAAAGAGAAGCTTCTTATAAATATATTTTTGAATATGTGCCAAATTTGTATAGCGTTACACCTGAAAACTTAAAAAATGCTGATGCCATTGAAATAAAAATAGGTCAAGGTACAAAACCTGGCATGGGTGGCCAGCTTCCTGGAAAAAAAGTTACAGAAGAAATTGCCAAAATAAGAGGCAAAAGTAAGGGAGAAGATATCCATAGCCCTTCTCATTTTCCAGGGTTAGACACTCCCCAAGACTTAAAAAAATTAATTGATTGGCTTAGAGTAGAATCAGGTGGAAGGCCTATTGGAGTAAAAATTGCTGCAGGTCACATTGAAGAGGATTTAGAGTTTATATCAAGTGCCTATCCAGATTTTATAACTATAGATGGCAGAGGTGGCGCAACTGGAGCAAGCCCTAAGGTTTTAAGAGATGCAACTTCCGTCCCTACAATATACGCTTTATATAGGGCAAGAAAATATTTAGATGAACATAACCTTCCTTTTGAACTTGTAATTACAGGTGGGCTTAGAGTGTCATCAGATTTTGCAAAAGCCATTGCCCTTGGAGCAGATGCTATTGCTGTTGCAACTGGTTCACTTCTTGCTTTAGGGTGCCGCAAGTTTAGAATATGCGATACTGGAAAATGTCCAATGGGTATTACAACATCAGACCCTAACCTTAGAAAGAATTTAAATATAGATGTCGCTTCAACGAGAGTTTATAATTATTTAAACACATCCTTTGAAGAATTAAAGATGTTTTGTAGAATAACTGGAAAGAAAAGTTTAAAAGATTTAAGCGTTTATGATTTAATCACCACAAGCAAAGATATATCTGATTATACAAATATCCCTCATTGTTAAATTTATGAATGAGAATTATTATATAATAACAAATAAAAAATCTAAAAAGGCTATAGATGTTTATGGAGCATGTTTTAAATCTGGCTCTTATGCAATTTGTCACAGTTTAAATGAAGGAAATAATCAAGTATTTTATATAAAAAATATGGGAAATGATGTTTTTACCATGATGGCTTGCCATAGCAATAAATACTTAGGCTTTTTATCAAAAGATGATGTACTTACTCAAAGCGAGTATAAAAACCAAAGTAATCAAAAATTTACTTTTATTGATTGTGGTTTAAATTGTTATAGAATCAAAGTCAATAGTTCTAATTTGTTTCTAACTACAGATGATTCAGATAAAATATTTCAAGATAACTTTAAAGAAATAGATTTTCAAATTTGGGAAATTAAAGAAACTTTCAAAAAAACCTTTAATCCTATAGTGATTGCAAGTGGCAATTATTATATTACCAACGTAAATTCAAATAAAGTATTAGATGTATACGGATATAATTATGGCATATCCCACATAAAGCAAAATTCTTTAAACAATGGAAATAATCAAATATTCTATGTAGAAAGCCTTGAAGATGGCACTTTTAGAATGATGGCGCTTCATTCTGGTATGTATGCTGAGGTTTATTCATCATCAAAGGATGATTATGCCGTTATAAAAGAAAACCTATGGAATGGTGGGGACAATCAAAGATTTTATTTTGAGCAATACACATTAGAAGTTTACATGATAAGATCAAAATTATCTTCTAAAGTGCTAACAATTGAAAATTCCTCTTTATCAGATGGTGGAAATGTCATACAATTAGCTGAAAATGGATCTAATTCGCAGCTTTTTACATTGCAATTTGCAAAAAAGAATATAAATAATCACCCTAATTGTCCTCTTATTCCTGAAGGATATTATAAGATCCAAAATACTGCTACCCGTAAGCTTCTTGATGTATACGGTTTTTCTATGGATGATAAAGCTCAAGTTCTTCAATATGCTGATAATGGTGGAAACAATCAAATTTTTTATTTTAAATATTTAAATTTTGATTCTTATAATATAATAGCTGCACACTCAAATAAAGCCATTGAAGTTAAAGATAGCTCTTTAAATGATGGAGCCATTTTAAGCCAGATGAGTTTAATAAATAATGCAGATAATCAGATATTTTATGTTGAACCTTATGGAGAAAATTTTGTTTTAAGAGTTAAGCACTCTAATAAAGTTATAAGCATAAAGGATACCGGGTTTTCTGAAGGAGAAAAGGTCATTCAATTAGAACAAAATGGCACATTTGCTCAAATTTTCAACTTAATTAAAGCATCTAAAAGTAAGTACAATTTCCCAAGCGGCATAGCTCCTGCAAAGATGATTTTAGATGTGCCTATAATACCTCAAAGGCCAGAATTACCAACTGGATGCGAAATAACTTGTATTACTATGATGCTAAGATATTGTGGGGCAAATGTTACAAAAGTAAATTTAGCATATGAAATGCCTAAGGCAGTAAGCGATCCTAATTTAGGATTTGTAGGTAGTCCTTTTACAAATTCTGGCTGGACAATTTATCCTCCTGCTTTAATGAATTTAGTAAAGAAATATGCTGGTAATAGCATTAACTTAACAGGATGCAGTTTAGATAAATTAGAAGAGCAAATAATGAACAATAAACTAGTGGTAGTATGGGTATCATATATGTATAATTTCACTGTACATGCTATGACCATGGTTGGTTATGATTCTTCATATTATTATTTTAATGATCCTTGGGGGACTATAAAAAACTTATCCCTTAATAAAGCAGATTTTAATCAAAAGTGGAGTGCTCAAAGTAAACGTGCAATTTCATATTAAGAAAATTGTTTATTAAAAACTATAGCAATGTGTGGTTCTTGCTTAATTTAGTAAGGACCTTTTTTATTTTGTTTCTTATAAATAAAACTTCCTGTTTTTAAAATATTTCAAAAACAGGAAGGTGAGGTTAATATTTTAATTATTTGCAATTATTTAATGGGCTTGTACATTTACTTGTTGTATTATTTTTAGTTGTATTGTTTACATTTACTACATTAACATTATTTGTATTTTTTACATCAACATTATTTGTGTTAACATTGTTCACATTATTTGTATTTGTATTGCTGTTGTTATTAGTGTTTGCATTATTGTTATTATTAGTATTTGCATTATTGTTATTATTTGCGTTGTCATTAGCGTTGTTATTAGCATTAGCATTGCTGTTACCATTAGCATTTGCATTATCGTTGCCATTAGCATTTGCATTTTGTGAGAACAATTTATTCTTTGTTTCATTATCGCATATTCCAGTTTCTTTTAAACCTTTGCTCTTTTGATAATTTTTAAGTGCATTTGTTGTATTAGCTCCAAAATACCCGTCAGCAGTTCCACATTTAAATCCTAATGAATTTAATTTATTTTGTATAGCTTTAACATCAACAAATAATGCAGCCCAAGTTTTATCTCCACATTTACCATCAGCTGGTAACTTATGATCAGTTTGGAATTTTTTAACACAAGTCTCTACAGTTTTTCCATAAAGTCCATCTGCTTTACCGCAATTATAGTTTAAACCATTTAATATTAGCTGAAGATTTACTACATCTTTGCTATATGCAAGTGGTGTTTTATATTGCAATAAAGTATATGCTTGTACTATGTAGTTTGAGTATCAAAGTTTGTGGCTAAAAAAGCTCCAGTGAAACCAGTAGTTAAAGTAGCAGTTAACAAGAAACTTGTTAAGATTTTGTTTTTTTTCATAATTATACTCTCCCCTATTTTTTATCTAATAATATAGTCTATATATTATGAATTTATTGTACTAAAATTTATAATATCTTGTAAATAATTACTGTTAGTATTTAACATAAAGTTAATAATTTTTACAAAAAATACACATATTCAATAAATTCACTTTAAATGTAAAATCAATAGAAATTTATATGAAAATAATTTACAATTAATATTATTTATGATGAGGTGATAATATGTTAAAAATAAGCAATAAAACTACAAAACCTTCTTTAGATAATAGAACCCCTTTAGAATATACAGTATATACATTACTAGATAAATTAAATATTCCATTTGAGCAAGTTGATAATGATTCTGCATGTTCTATGGATGAATGTGTAGAAATTAGCAACTTTTTAGGTGCCCAGGTTAGAAAAACCGTCTTCTTATGCAATCAAAAAAAGACAGTTTTCTACTTATTGGTCATGGCTGCTGATAAACCATTTAATACGAGCGTTTTTTGCAAAAGCTATGGATGTTCAAGGGTTTCTTTTGCATCATCAGAAAATATGGGAAAACTCCTTGGAGTAACTCCTGGATCTGCTTCTATTATGAGCCTTGTAAATGATAAAGAAAATAAAGTCCAGTTAGCAATAGATAAAGATATAATAGATGATGAATGGTTTGCATGCAATCCAGGTATAAATACAAGTCATATAAAATTTAGCACAAAGCTTTTAATTGAAGTTTTTTTGCCATATATAAACCATGAAGCTAAAATAGTGAATTTGTAAAGTTGTACAATGGCAGTTATATATTTTTCAAGTGATTTATGATATTCTAATAGTATAAATAAAAGCATATTTGCTAGAGAAAGAAGGATGTAATATGAAGTACAATATCGTCACTATAGAAAGAGAATTTGCTAGTGGCGGCCGCATTATTGGAAAAATGCTGGCAGAAAGCCTGGGGATTCCTTATTACGGAACTGAAATACTTCAAATGGTTGCTGACAAATACAATGTTTCTCGTGAAATGCTTGAAGACATAGAAGAAAGAGCAACCAGCAATTTATCTTTATCTCTAAGTATGATGTCTACAAAATCATTAACTGAGGGTTTTGACCTTTCATTAGAAGGCAAGCTCTATATTGCTGAAGCTAAAATTATTCGAGACCTTTGTTTAAAAGGCCCTACTGTAATTATTGGTCACTGTGCAAGCCATATTTTAAAAGATCGATCTGATATCTTAAATGTATTTATTCATTCTGATTGGGATTCTAGAAGAAAAAGAGCTATAGAAGAATATGGGATTAATGAGCAAAACGCAGATACAGTTTTAAGAAAGTTTGATAGGCGTAGATCTAATTTTTTTAATGCAAATACTGGAAAACAATGGAACGATATTAAGAATTACCATATGGTATTAGATAGCAGCAAATTAGGTCTAGAAATGTGTACTAAAATTTTAACAAACAGTATTTCTATTTAAAGATAGCCACCTATCCACTGTAAAAATCGATAGGTGGCTATTTTTACATCAACTCTTTATTTTTATATATTTTCAAGGATATGAAACAAGATAATATTAAGATTGCTATTCCAATAACTAAAAATATAATACTAAGTAAGGCAAAGTTTCCTTGAATAAGCAAGTTCAAATTGTTTATAAAAGCTGTCATTTCAATATTTTTTGAAAATGTAGTTAAAAATAAAACGCCAAAGGAAATTATTAACAGCGGCAACACTCCAAGCATTTTAGCCTTGTCATAGCCTAATTTAAAATAAATCGGAAATTGAAAAGCTACTAAAAAACAATATATTAAAATTAATATGGATAGTGTAAAAAAAATCTCTTCTAATATAAAAGCTTTATTGAAAATTTTGCTAATTATAAATGAAAAAATTATTGATATAAAAGCTCCAGTTAACCCTATAAATATAGCATATATATACCTTGCAGACACAATTATCTTTCTATCAACTGGTAAGATTCCATATAAAGAATTAGCATGATTTTTTTCACCAATTGAAAATGGGTAAGAAATCATTAAACATAAATAAACCATTAATATACTCATTGCAGAACCTGGCTCTCTAAAAAATATCCCAAATATCAAAGCCATTATTATTAAATAAATTATAGATTTAACATATGGTTTAATTATAAAAAAGTCTAATTTTACAAAGGATAAAGTCTTATTCATTTTACCCCTCCCCCTTTATTCATTCTAATTATTATTTCATCTAAGCTAACTGCATCAAACACAAAACCTTTTTTATTAAAAGTCTTAATCTTCTCTTTTTCAATTAATCCATCAAATCCAGTGTTGTATTCCCTATATCCAATTATGTTCTTTTTATCTTCTTCATTAATTAAAGAAACTGCTCCTTTTATTAATTGATACTTTTCAAGAAGATAATCTTTTTCACCAGAATATATTATCTCCCCTTGCCTTATATAAGTGATGAAATCAGCAATTTTTTCAAGATCTGTTGTAATATGAGTTGAAAACAAAACGCTTTTATCTTCGTCACAGATAAATTCCCTAAGTATGTCCATAAATTCTTCTCTTGCAACAGGGTCAAGTCCACTTGTAGGCTCATCTAAAATAAGAAATCTTGCATTATGCGATAAAGCAACTGCTGCCTCAAGCTTTACCTTCATTCCATGAGATAATTCTTTAACCTTTTTCTTCTCATCTATGCCAAATTTTTTAAGCATATTTAAAAAGCAACTATGATCCCATTTGGAATAAAAACTTTTTAATGCATTTTCCACATCAAGAACCTTCCAATCCTCTACATAAAAGCAGTGATCCATTACAATTCCCAATTCATCCTTTATTCTTTTAGCATTTTCTTTATGATTTAATCCAAAAACATTTATGTTCCCGCTATCTAAAGATATCATATCTAAAATCAATTTAATTGTAGTGGTTTTTCCCGCACCATTAGGTCCTATAAAGCCCATTATAAAGCCACTTGGCAGCGTAAAATTTATATCTTTTAAGGAAAATTTTTCAAAACGCTTATTTACATTTTGTAATTCAAGGATATTATTCATAATATTCATCCTCCAACAATATTTTTAATATTTTTATAAGATCATCTTTTGAAAGCTTAATGATCCTTGCAGCATCTATGGCGGATATGAAATTTTCTTCAATTTCCTTTAACTTTTGTTCTTTTATTAATTCAACGTTTTGTGGAAGAACATAGCATCCTTTACCTTGGACATTGACAACTAAACCCTCATTTTCAAGTTCAGTATATGCCCTCATTGTAGTAATGACACTTATCTTTAAATCCTTTGCAAGCTGCCTTATAGATGGGAGCATCTCTCCTTCTTTAATATCTCCATTTAAAATGGCTGTTTTAATTTGCTCCCTTACTTGATCATAAATTGGTACTCCTTTAGAATTCGAAATTAATATATTCAAATCCTCACCTCGCTTATACTGTATATATACTATAATAACACTATAAACAGTAAAATTCAATATAAAATTAAAAATATTTAATTAAAAGATGTAGAAGTATAAATAATGAAAAGAAGGCTGTCTTAAATAAAATCAAGGCAGCCTTCTTTTTTATTTTCTATAAGCTTTCACTAAATAATTTTAATGATTTCTTTGCGTTAAACAAAACAAAAGAATATAAAAAACTAAATAATATTACCATTATTATTTTATATATTTCATGAATATTAGGTATAAAAGATAAAAATATTTTTATAAAATAAAGCACCAATATATATGTTAATACATCAAATAAAATAGTAAATAAGGATAATTCAATTTTAAAACCTTTATTTATTTCATAAAGATTTAAGAAAATGCTTACTGCTGATACTATGGTTATGGTTATTCCAAATCCATATATGTTTAAGTATTTATTTCCAACTAATATGTATAAGAATATAATTTCAATAATAGAAGTTAATATAGAGTTCCTTAAAAGTATTTTTTGCTTTCCTATGCCGTTTAAAATAGAATATGTTACCATAGAAACAGAAAATATTGGCGCTGCAACGGACATAAAGCTTATATAATTTCCCAAATCATCTCTATTAAAGACAGCTTTCCCAAGCTCGTTTGGAACAATATTCCCTATTATTAAAATGGAAAGCCCCAATAAATAAGAAATTCGCAAAACTTCTGACACTCTTAAAGAAACCTTATAGTCTTCTTTCATGCTTATGTTCTTTGAAATATCAGGTATTAAAAGAGTATTTATTGAGCCAATAATGACAAAAGGAAAAAAAACTATATTTAAAGCCATTCCCGTAAATTTTCCTATAGTAGCCATAGCTGTATTATAATCCATTCCTGAAGACACTAGCCTTCTTGGTATAATTAAAGTAGCAACAGTAGATAAAATAGTATCAAAAAACCCGTTTAAACATAGAGGCAACGATATAATCAATACACTATACATTATTTGCTTTGTGGTTAAAGGCTTTATATTAGAAAACTCAAGCTTATTTTTATCTAATTTATAGTATAAAAACAATAAAATTAAAGAAACAAATTCTCCAATTAATAGCGCAATGTATGCTAGAGTAACTGTTTTTTCAACGCTATCTTTTCCAAATATGTTTATTAAAGTTAATAACATTATTATCCTTATAGCTTTTTCAAAAATATCTATAATAGCAGGAATAAATATCTTAGAAACTCCATAAAAATATCCTTTAAAGGTATTGGAAAGAGCCATAAAAACCATAGCAGGAGAAAGTATTTTAAGGGCATTAATGGTTCTTATATCTTTAATAACATATATAGCAATATATGTAGAAAGAAAATAAAAAGCTAAAACTACTAATGTGGACCATAAAAAATTAAACTTAATGGTTGTAGATATTGTCTTATATAGATTAAAATAATCTTTTTTTCCCACATACTCAGCAGAAAGTTTTGATATAGCAACAATTATACCTCCACAGATTAAGCATAATACAAGACCCATAATAGGCATTATAAGTCCATAAACCCCCATTCCTTCTGGACCTAATTCCTTTGACAATGTGGTTATAAATATAAAACCTAAAACCCCTGTGGTTAGATTTGATAATGTTAATAAAAAGGACCTTTCATAAAAATTGTCTTTATTCATATAATTAAAAAGCTCTACCTTCTCTTTCTTTATTAATAGCTTATTTAAATTATTATTCAATTAACTTTAATTATATGAATATGTTAATTTTACGAAATAATCACTTGATGAAACTATAGACCTCTTATTTTGTAAAATATTTCACATTTGGAAGTGGAATATCTCCTGATCCATCCACTACATATAAGGCTACTCTATATTTACCAGGTAAAAATTTTTCCCAATCCATGTTGTAATTAAAAGCATAATTGCCTGTTCCAAATCCTTGATTTTTAATATCTGCCCTGTATTTATTTGCGCTAGTTAAATATTCTGCCACTTTATTGTTTGCACTGTTATAAATGCATATCTTTATATTCACTGATGAACTTGGCGCATCTTTATTCCATGCCCAACCAGATATTGAATTTTTTGAAACATTATCTAAATTTCCCAGCCTTGTTTTAACTGGCCCTAAATATATTTCACCTGCAGGTAAATCTGAAACTTTTGCAACAGAATCTAAAATAGCTAAAGCTACATTTTCAGCATTTTGTTTAACAGATGAAATAGCATATCCATCTTTATCAACTTGATCTAAATTTGTAGTAATTTGAACAGATCTAGCATCTTGTAAGGTGGCTTTTTTAAATTCATCTAAAGTTTTAAAATTATTCCATCCTTGAACATTTGGCTTTTTAAGCGACCATTGAATTAAATTTGGACGCCCTTCTAATCCTGTTCTGTAGTACACATTGCCATTCATAGTTATTCTCATTTCATCACCACTTCTTTTAAAAGATTCATCACGTATAGATACAAGCCCACCATATTGACCTGACCCCATATTCCTAGGCAATCCTATAATATTATTTGCCACATAAATATCACTTACATACCAAGTTATATTTGGATAATCTTCAGGAAGTCTAAATGCCCAAGTTCTATCCTTTAAAGGTGTACGCTCATCTTGCTTTATTTGAAGAGGCAAGTCACTATCTGTTATTGAATTATTCCATATTTGCACATGATCGGAATTCATTAAAAAAAGCCCTGAAACTGCATTATGATTTATTCTATTATTTGCTATTGTAGCTATAGAAGATAGCTCATATATTAACCCATGCCTTTTGTTATTTGTGATTTCATTGCAAACTAAAGTGGCATTATAACAATCCTCATCAAGCCATAAACCGCTGGAATTATTATTGGTAAATATGCTGTTTGATATGGTTATGTTTTGCGTACGAGTTATTTTCATACCACACGCTATGGGACCTTGGTTAAAATTCTCTGTATTGTTATTTGCTATATATGCTTTATCAATTTTAATGCCATCAGCATACACTACGCCAACTCCTAACATTCCATTATTTATTGATGTAATGTTTTGAATTTTTGACCCCTTTGATCCAATATCAATGCCAGCTGTGGCATTATCCTTAATTTCAACATTTTCTATATAAAAATTTGTAGCAATGCCATCAACTCTAATGGCACCTTTGTTAAATACAGATGGAGCATATCGTCTAACTCCTAACCCGCAAATTGTAACCTTTGGAGCTTGTACTTCCATACACATATTAATATCGCTAGCATTAATTTTCTTGTTAAAAGGATCCTCTCCTATATATATTTTATCAGCATCATAGTCTACAAAAAATTTACCCCTAGATACTTCATCTTTACTACCTACTTGTACCTTTGAAACATCATTGATAAAAAGCTGATCAGGATGTGCAGCCATAGGATACGAAGGATTTACATTTTGCCAACCTTGATCTGTCCTATCAGGTTTTCCTTGAGTAAATGTTGGGCTAGAATCAAATTCTACAGTCCAATTGCTATAAACCCATAAATCCCCTTCCTTTTTCCAACCATTTTGAGATAATTCAGTAGAACCATCAAAATAAACTTCCTCTCCAGGATAGGATTGAATTGTTATACCTTCTTTTTGAATTTTTATATGCTCATGATATATTCCTTTTCTTAATACTATGGTAGCTCCTTTTGACGCAACATTTAAAGCCTTAGTCACAGTTTTTAAAGGCTTAATTTTTGTACCTTGTGCTAAATCATTTCCATTTGGTGATACAAAAATCGCATCATTTGGCACATTGTATTTTGTGCTACCTATGGACAAAGATCCTGGTGCTGATGCTAAAGGCGCAGCGACTTCTATATTGTGGATATTCGTCCCATTTATAAGGTTAAAAAAATTAAAAAAAATTAATAAAATAATGACTTTGTTATTTAACATGCTATTTCCTCACTCAAATATAAAAATTATAGATATATTATAAAGCTTTTTATTATAATAAGAATTTAAGTATCATGAAGTATATATTTTATATTTTATTTGAAGTATAATATAGGCAAAATTATTCTAAAATATGGAGGAAAGATGATGGACGAGGTTTTAAAATTTTTAAAAGACAATCCTGTATTTTATTTTGCTACAGTAGATGGTGACGAACCTAAAGTTAGACCTTTTGGGTTTATAATGGAATTTGAGAATAAGTTATATTTTACAACAAGCAATCAAAAGGATGTATACAAACAGCTGCAAAATAATCCTAAATTTGAAGTATGTACAAATTCTGCAACTAATGAATGGATAAGATTAAAAGGAAAAGTAGTTATGGATTCAAGGAAAGAAGTTCGTGAAAAAGCCTTTGAAGTTGGTCCATTTTTTAAAGACTTATATGGCACACCTGATAATGAAACATTTACATGCTTCTATATTTTAGATGGTGAAGCTACAATAAGTTCTATGGCTGGAAATTCTAAAACTTATAAATTATAATATATGCGTTTAAAAATAATTGCCTGCAAAGTGCTTTATAGAGAGATAAGTTTATTGTCAGCTAACTCTGAAAATATTATTGATGTTACATATATTAGGCAGGGTATGCACGATAGCCCAAAGAAACTTAAAGAGATTTTGCAAGATGAAATAAATAAAATAGATAATAGCAATGATATCTATAGCCATTTTTCACAGATGGATTCTGATTTTGACGCACTACTACTTGGTTATGGGTTATGCTCCAATTCAATAGCTGGTATAAAAAGTAAAAAATACCCTATTGTAGTGCCAAGAGCTCATGATTGCATTACGTTATTGCTTGGATCAAAAGAAAAATATAAACAGATATTTGATGAAAATCATGGGGGAGTATATTGGTACTCTTGTGGATGGATTGAAAATTGTTGCCCACCAGGAAAAGATCGCATTGATATTTTTTACAAAAAATTTCTTGAAAAATATAGCGAAAAGAAAGCAAAATTTTTAATTGAAACTGAACGTTCATGGTATAAAGAATATAGCATGGCTGCCTTTATTAATTGGAAGGGCATTAAAAATGATCACTACAGAAATTATACAAAAGAATGCGCAGAATATTTAAACTGGAAATTTGAAGCTTTCGAAGGTGATGATTCACTTTTAAAGAGGTTTATAGATGGAAAGTGGAATGAAGAAGATTTCTTAATAGTGCCTCCTGGAAGAGAATTAACACAGAGTTTAGATAATGATGTTATGAAAATTTTAGATAATTAGCTCAAAAGCAAAAGGGAAGTAATAAAAAATGATACGTAAAAGCATCAATTTTTTTACTTCCTTCAAATTAATTTGCAGGAGTAACTGGTACTACAGGTATTGGACCTGGTTCATTAAATGGAACTGTTACAGGTATGCCATAATTCCAATTATCAAAATTCACATCATCATAGTATCGATTATAAAGTTTTGTTAATGAAAAATAAAATGAACCATTGCTAGAGTCCATATAGCCACTAAAAATACCTCTTGATAAAGTTCCACGTAAAGTTACGTAATTAGATGGTGATGAGCTGTTGCTAACCTTATTTCCTGACAGTTCATATCTTCTTGCATTAATATTATAATGAGCATTTAAATCATAAAATCCTACTGGCATCCTATCACTAAGGCGAAATGTATTTAAAGATGCTTTATAGTTTCCATAAGAGTCGGTATATACAATAAGCCTCATTCCAACTCGACCACCTGAATAAGAATATGTACCATCATATTCTCCAGCAAGCGAGTATAACATTGAAGAACCTGATGCAGCCATACAAGTTTTGCTCAATCCACCAATTGAAAAAGAAAATGCTAACAATATTGATAAAAAAATAACAGACATGAGCTTTTTCACCTTAATCCCCCTCACCATAATTTTCTAAACACAGCAAAATACATATAAAAATACTATCAAAGGAAAATTCTTTTTAGTCAAATCTCATAGTCTTCACAATTGTATCTGATTAATGTTAGTTTATCATAGTATATATTTGCTAAATTATAAATAAAATTGCATATTTGACATATAAAACTGCATATTTAACGTATAAAATAAAAAAATATTCAAAATTAACTAATTGTATTCTGATAAAATTTTAAGGAAGCAAAGGAAACTTAATACTTTTTCGTATTATTTTCCATTACTTCCTTTTTACCCTTTATACATTATTGAGCAAGAACTCTTTTTAGCTGGCAGTTTTTAGTTTTAAATTTAATATTATTCTGGTTTATTTGTTATATTTAAAAATGGATTTATATTTTCGCTCATCACTTGTGGCATTTTGCCGTCCCATTTGTCTATATATTGCTGCTGCAACAGTTCTGGTGTAAGCTCTGCTTTTTTAATTCTCATAGCTTCAGCTTCGCCTTTAGCTTTTTCTATTTGCTGCTCAGCTTGATATTTAACTGCTTCAAGTTTATTTTTTTCCTCAAGAGCCTGCTGCTCCGCCACTTTCTTCTTTTCTATAGCATCATTAAATGCATTTGAAAAATCATGATCAACTATCATTGTATCTCTTATTGAAATTCCATAGCCTGATAGCCTTTCAGATAATTCGTTTTTAATCATTTGAGATATTTCTGGCCTTTTTTCTATAAACTCTTCAATATTATATTGAGCTATTACAGCATTAATAACTTCATTTATAGATGGCTTTACTATGACATCTTTATAGTTTCGTCCTGTTTTTGTATAAAGATCCTTTACTTTTTCTGGATTAACAGAGTAAATAACTGCTGTATTTATTTTTATTGTTTGAATATCCTTAGAGCTGACTTCCATTTCAGAATCCTCTCTTTGTTCTCTAGTTGGTATTTGTACTACGCTTGATATAAATGGAAAAACAAAGTGAACTCCCTCATCATAAACACTTACTACCTTTCCTAAAACTACTACAACACCCTTATTTGAGACATCCACAACCTTTACACTAAAGGCTGCAAGTACAATCAAAACCAAAACAAGTGCAAAAATAGCTATTAATTTACCTGGTGCTTTTCTTGACATATTTACATTAATTTCATTAGCTGTTTTTCTAAACATAATACCCTCCTTAAAACATCAATTAATCGTATTAAACATCTCTTTAGATAATATTATATACCGTTTAAATAACTAATCAATAGGTTTGTACAAGTATATATAAAATATTAATCCCAGAAGAGATAATAAAAGATAATATACAATTAAATGTTCCTAATATGGGTATAATAACAAAGAGAGAAGAAATTTAAACAATTTAAATGCTAATTTCCTCCAATTTATTAATCCATTTAGCAAAGTGCTTACATTGATTTAAAATGCACTCCATTCCAATATCTTTAGCAATTATAGGACCATGTTGGATCTTTTTATATTCAGGATATATTTTAAGTATTCTCTTAGATGGAGATGTTGCTACATTGTCATTTATATGTTCTGGAGTATCAAAGCAATTTTTAATTCTATAAATTTCTTTAATATATTCTTTTTTTTCATTTACATTATAAAACTTGCTTGGCTCACAAAATAATAAGGCTTCAAATTCATGTATTAATAAATTAGGAATAAAATTACTTTCAGAAATATCTTCCTTCAACTTTTTTTCAATATAATCTGCCTTTTCATAAATTGAACTTCCTATGGGTTCTTTTCTACCAGGTACATCTGTTCCTAATCCATAGTAGTCTAACATAGTAGTTATAAAAATGTTTCTATTTCCACATAGGTTTTTTATTTCTTTCTTCATAAGATAATATGGCGCAGTGCCACCCTTAAACACTTTATTTCCTTTTCTTCCTGTAGTTAATATTATAGGCTCAACAAATATAAACTTAGGTTCAAAATATCTTTTTAAGACCTCATTAATAAACCTTTCTTCCGTAGGACCTTCACAATAAATATAAAAATATTTCATTATAATGGTCTTCCTCCCAATATATTCTTATTCCAAAGATCACCAAGTGAGTATTCATCTTCAAGCCAAACCTTTAATTTATTGCTACTTAGCCTTTTAAATATAGATGAATTTTCCTTTTTATCCACTACAATAATATCTTCTGGAATAAATTCATTTAAAAGATCTATAGACTGAGTTGACACAATTATTTGTTTATCATAATTAACTACACCCTTTATGAGTGATGCAAGCAAGTTAATTGCATAAGGATGCAAACCTAGCTCAGGTTCATCAATGAATATAGTATCAGGTTGTAAATTGGGTGGCTGTAATAATGCTGTTGCCAAACATATAAATCTTAAAGTTCCATCAGATAAATGCATAGCTTTAAAAGGAAAATCATAATTTACTTCTCTCCATTCTAATTCTATATTTTCTTCATTTAATGGATTTGGCCTTAAAACAAAATCATCAAAAAATGGAGCAACTAACTTAATTGTATTTACGATTCTTTTATAATGCCAAGTTTCTTTTTCCCTTAATCTATACAAAAAAGCAGCAATATTTTGACCATCAGTTCTTAAAAATATATTATCGTTTATTTTACTGTAACCTTTTACTTTAGCCGTTTCACTTGTATCATGAAAGTGATATACTATCCATTTTTTCATAGTATTTTTAAATAATTCATCAATTATTGATTTATCATTAGTTAAGCTAACAGTTTCAAATATACCAGAAAAACTAGATCTCAATAAATTATCTTTATCTTTATAAAAACAAAATGATTCATCTTCAAACATCATTTTATTATCTAAAGTTGGTACTAAAGTAAAATCATAACCTCTATTGCCAAAGCGAAACTGTGCCTTAATCTCTTCAGTTGTTTTTCTCCCAAAGTATAATAACGAATCTGGTCCTCCATTTTTACCAACAAAATGTTGAAGCCTTCCTGAAAAAATACTTTGAACCATTTTAAAAAGTGAGATGAAATTAGACTTACCAGCGCCATTAGCACCAATCATTATATTTATTTCATTTAGTTTTAAATCGCATTTTTTAATAGATTTAAAACCTTCTAATTGAATTGAATCTATCTTCATAATCCACCTACTAATATTCTACTTAATATTAAGTAGAATATATCATTTATATTTTTTTATTTCCACTATTCCACTATTCTTTTTTCAGTTCTATTTCATCTGCATATTCAGTAGATTTTGATGTTTTAGTCATTGATGTATTATCGCTATTATCTTTTGCTAAACCAACTGTACAACTAGATAATATAGTTGTAGATAAAATTACACATATTATTAATTTAAAGTATTTCTTTTCTTTTAACATTACAAAGCAAAGCGTTCCAATTGATAAAACCATTAATGCGGCACCAATGTATAAAAACCATAAAGTAAAATTTGATGTTCCTCCTGCTATTTCAAATATTCCTTTTAATAACATTCCATTTACAAAACTTGCAACACCTGAGTTATAAAGGTTAAAGAAAAGCCTATATCCATTTACTTTAGTTAAATTTGGCAAAAATATCCTTATCATAAGAAATATCAAAACTCCAAAGGCTATTAAGAACAAATACATATTTGACATCCAAGGAGATGTTACTCCATGACCAAATAAGTTGTAGACTTTATTGAAAATAAATGCAAATATGGAAATTAATGCGTAAACCAAAATCGTTTTATTTAAACTGTTCATTTTAATTATCCTCTCCTATATAAATAATATCGCTTATGCTTCTTTCGCCGCTTGATTTTCCATCTGTAGGATTGTTTATCAATCTGCCGTTAAGCCACATAGAAGATGATCCTCCACCATCTAAGTTATAAGCAATGCTTGCCCCTCTATTAATAAACACCTTAGCTAGTTCGTCTAATGTCATGCCACTGCTCTCATTTGAACGACCATCAACAACTATAAAAATATAGTGAAGAGGATATATTTGCCCAATTGCAGTACGAGGATTTTTCCTTTCTGAAACCTTCGTTGAAATATCTGCTTTTTCTCCATCCTTTACTAAAATAGGCCCAAAGGAAAAGCTCTGCAAAATGCCTTCACCAATTAGAGATTCACCTGAAATATCTCCTTCCTCAGCAATGCCAAAATTTCCATTGTTATCTATGGTTAAAGCTTCATTATCTGGAGCTCTTCTCGCTTCATCCCTATAAAGAGTCCCATTTCTTATAATGAGGCCTATATCTCTAAATCCATAATAATCACCATTTACTGCAAAAATAGCATTATTCTCTTCTGCCATTTGAGATGTAGTTTCAGTTATATTTTTGCCAAATGTATTTTTTGCAAGAGCTGTTTTAAAATAACTTACATCAGAAATTTTCACATCTGCAGCATAATAAACAACGCCATTTTCAGAAACTTTTTCTATATTTATGCTTATATTGTCATCTGAATATGAATTTTCACTTACTGTTTTAGTAGCTGTAGTATTTATATAGTTTGTGGTATTTGTTGTGTCCTCTGCATCTATATTAACATTTTCAGCCAAAGCATATGACTTAGGAAGCACAAAAGCATCAAGCAATGTATAGGTTGTAGATAAACTGAGAATTAACGACATGCATATTGCCCATCTATATTTGTTTTTAAAAATGCTAAATATTTTTTTCATGATACATCTCCTTTTGAAATATAAAAGAATGTTGAACTACATAGCTTAAAGCAAATAAAACTATATCTGCAAATATTTTTATAATTACTATATTTGAAAGGTTTGTAGATGAAAGCCATAAAGTTAAAAGATAGCTTAAAATCATCTGCACTATGCACAGCAAATAATATTTTACAATTTGAAAAAATGCTGTATCACCTTTTTTAAAAACAAATTTTCTGTTTATATTAAAATTAACAAAAGATGAAACTAAACGTGAAATGCATACTGCCAAAAATAACTTACTAAAAATCTCATATAATAATGTAAATAATGCCACATCAATAAAACTGCATATTAGCGAAGAAAATGAAAATTTAAATATTTCTATATAAATCTTAAACGAATCTATAATGGGATTAAAATGCGAAGCTCTATTTTGGTCAGTATAAACTGTATGTATGGGAACTTCACATACCTTTATGCCACATTTAACAGCTTCCATTAACATGTTCATTTCATATTCATATCCATCACCTTTTAAATTTTGAAATTTTTCCATAATATAAGTAGGAATGGCCCTTAACCCAGTTTGAGTATCTGTCACAGTTTTTCTTGTTAAAACCTTAAAAACTGCACTGGTTATTTTATTTCCAAGCCTGCTTTTTTCTGGAACTATTTCTAAATTAAAATCTCTGCTGCCTAAAACAAGGCAATTTGGATTTTTTTCAAAAAATTCTGCAAGCTTTAAAATATCTTCTGGCAGGTGCTGACCATCTGCATCTACAGTAATGCAACCAATAGGCGTTGGATTTAAATTTAAAATTTCCTTCATTCCTGTTTTTAAAGCAGCTCCCTTACCTCTATTTTGTTCATGGTGAATAACCATGCAATTTGGCTCATTATCTATATAATTAAAAATATTTACGCAATTTTTAGAACTACCATCATCCACTACATAAATCTTAGTAAAGGAAAATTTAGCAAGCTTGTCTATTAAATTTATCAATTTCTCATCTGGCTCAAAGGCTGGAATCAATATGGAGATATTCATTTTTATCCCTCTTTTCAAACAACAATTTAATATTTATTACTTCATATATTATCATTTCAATATGTGTAGAATTTGTATAGTTTGAGAAAATCACATGAATATTTAGAGAAATCTAAAAGGAGAAATTTAGAGAAAAAATGCGATAAAAAACTACATACGAAAAATAACCGCCTGTTTAAAGCGGTTATCTTTGATCATAATTCAATGTATATCTGTATTTTCCCACTTTGAGAAAAAATCAAAAAGCAGCTTTTTATCTACATTTTCTTTAGTTAAAAGATCATCATTTCCTATTATAAATTCATCCACAAAGCTAAATTGCTTTGAAACCTCTATAAGCTCATAATTTGAAAAAATTTCTTTTTTCTTTTTTTCAATTTCTTCTAAACTCATTTCTATTTTAGCGTCTTCATTTCCTAGAAGGAAGTATTTTTCATTCTCATTATCATATTGCTCATTCCATCCAAAGAAAAGCTCCTTTTTAATATTAGATAAATCACTAAAATCTATTAACTCCCAAATATTATCGTAATATCCATATCCATCTCTAAACATCCCATTTGTCAGCCAAATTAATTTATTTGAGTTTTTATCTTTATATAATTCAAAATCCATAGGCATAAATTCTTCTGGAATCTTTAATTCTAAAACATTACCATCTTTATAAGAGTATCCTTTGTAAATCCAAGAATTGCTTGTTCCAAGCTGTGAAAGAAAAAGCTCTGGTATGCCATCAAAATTAACATCTATTACTGTAATATGCCTTGGTTTTTCAGTTTCATTAATAAGAACATCGGCATAAGCATCCATCCATTTATCATCATTTATAGCAGATTTATTTTCTTCATTAAATAAATGCAAATCTTCATAAATTTTTCCATTACATTCTCCGTTAAATCCATATAAAGTTGTTAAATTTGAAATGGTATATGGATTATTCATTTCACCATTTTGGGTATTATATTCACCATACAACATTTTAATTAAACCGATATTTTTCACAAAATAATGTTTTTCATAGTAACCATTTGGAGTTTTTTTCGTAATTTCTAAAGCCCCTAATGTGCCAACTAAGGTTTTTATAGGCACATTTATGCCTGTAATTTCACATGATATCACTTGCCCATAGTGGTTATTTTGATTAAATGGCATTAACCATTTTGTCCCCATTTCAATTGGATCTTTAATTAAAGGATAATAATTCATTGGTGAGCTTGCAGTAGATTTTTTATAGTTCTCATCAATTACAGGATTTGAAAAGTATTCCTTTAAATCAGGCATTGGAACATTTAGCGTTAAATCATATTGATATATCCCATTATCATTAAATACGTATAAATATGAAGCGTAATCTTCAAACTTACCTTTACCATCATGGTTTTGCGCTATTAACTGCATTATTTTCACTTTTCCATAATTTTCATCAACCTTGCTAACTTTATAACGAGACTTAAAATAGCTTGAATTTGTTAAGAAATATCCTTCAAATTCATACACTGCATTTTCAAGCAATGGTACATAATCAAAGCAATCTGATTGATTTGCATACGAAGCAAGCTTCTCCAGTTTATTAATGTGCATATTTACATGGCTTTTATTTCCTAAACTACTGCGGAAGGTTATATCTCTAGTTGTATTATAACTAATAGGTCTATAGCAAGCTTCTAATGAGAAAATCACAACAGCACATATAAAGAAAACTACAATTTTCATATATTTACCTACCTTCCTTTATATCTATATAAATTATACCATTAATTTATGCTATAAAAACCTAATAGTTTATATTACTTAATTATTATCTTCTTCCACCTTTCATGCCACCGCCAACTCCAGCTGTAATTGTTTCAACTAAATTTGTTCCACTATATAAATCATAGCTTTCATTAGCTTTTATATCTTTAGAAGAAATTGCCAAATTGGCACAATCTATGCTTGGAGTAAAAGTCACTATAATATTTTCATCTTTTTTAAGCGTAACCTCTGTTCCAGCTTTTATTTTACTATTTGTATAAACATAGCTTTGAGTGCTGCTACCAGATGGGTTTTGTCCTGAAATTGTACCACCATAAATTAAAGTTCCTCCTGTTATATTAACACCTCCATCAGGGTCAACAGCTGCATTGCCAGCAGTATTTCCATTTAAATTCACAAGTGAAACTGTATATCCTCCACTTATATTAATTGTTCCATTGGCATCTAATCCATCTTCTCCAGCTACTAACGTTATATTTCCTCCAGATATTTCTATATAACAACTTGATGATGAAGTGGCGTTTTTTCTAGGTACTGCACCCATTTTAGAATCACCTTCACCTGCAGCATTAATGCCATCATTAGATGAATTTATATTAATATCTCCATTTGAAATTATTACATTGTACCCTTCAAGACCTTCATAGGATGTATTTATATCTATTTTTCCGCCACTTACAGTTAAATCCTTATCAGCATGAACAGCATCATCTTTTGTAGATAGTTTAATTGTTCCACCAGAAATAGTTACATTACCGTTAGAATGAATAGAATCATCTAAGCTATCTATAATAAATTCTCCACCACTTATGGATATATCTCCTGTTGCTTTAATGCCTTTATAGCTTTCAGATGAGCTAGAAGCTTTCCCACTGCTTCCTCCGCCAGATTTAATATTAAAATTTCCATTTAAAATTGTTAAAGCAGTATCTGCTTGTATTCCATCATTTTTAGAATTTATTGTAAATTTTCCATTATCAATTACTAAGCCATCCTTTGCGCCTATACCATCGTTAAATCCCGCATTTACAATTAATGAACCTGTCCCATTTATAGAAAGATCATCTTTAGAAAACAAAGCTGCATTTGGCTCTTTATCAGCTTCATTTTCATATTTAAAATTTAAACCTCCATCTGTTATTGTGTTATTTGTTCCATCTTTAATGGTTAAAATTAATTTATCACACTTTAGTGCATAAATTGGAGCTCCAGATTTATTTGTTATATCTATTCCATTTAAAACAAGATTCACTATATCATCTTTACTTGAATTTATTAAAATTTGTCCATCATTTAAAGTACCACTTATAATATAAGTACCTGCTTTTGATATTGTTAATATATTTCCATTTGCAGTGGCGCCAGAGCCCTCTACCAAAATAGATTCTCCATTTAAAATAATAACAGTTTCATCAGTTTTATTAGATAGCATGCTAGCTTCTGTGGTTGTAGATGTTCCAAGGTTTTGTTCTTTAGAACATCCTGCTGATAATATTCCAAAAATAAGTAATAAAATAAGTAAACTTTTTTTCATTTTAACCTTCTTTCTTTAAAATTCTTCAACCTTAGAATTTAAAACTAAAGTAATATTTAAATTCCCATTTCTGCAACGGATTTCATCTATAAAATCTTTTTCTCTAATATTGTTTTTAGTGTCAACTTCGTATTCAAGTTCAAATAAGCTTCCTAAATCAGTTGTCTTAACTTTTAAAAGGTTATAATTTGTTGTATATCTATTCATTATAGTATCAAATGCATTTTCATAATCTAAATTCTCAGGTATTGTAATTTTTAAAAGCTTAGATGTTGCCTTTGGTCTTCCAAACTTTATAAATTCTAGTAAATACATAACACCGCAAAGTATTGCTGCAACTATAATTGCATAAATCATAAATCCCATACCTGATGCAAGCCCTACAGCCATTGCAAATAGCACATAAGTAATATCCTTTGAATTTCCTGGAGCGCTTCTAAATCTAATTATTGCAAAAGCTCCTGACAAACTAAAGGCACTTGCTATATTTGTTCCAACAAGCATTATAATTATGCTAACCACTCCAGGAAGCATTATAAGTGTTAATATAAAGCTTTGTGCTTTATTCCTATCCTTATTAGATTTTATATATACTAAGCTTATAACAAAGCCTAAACAAATAGATGTTATAAGGGCTAAAATAATATTGCTCATAGATATTATCGATCCTGTTGTGCTTGATGTAAAAATTGAATCTAGCATAATTTCCTCCTAATTTTTTAATAAACAGGTAATAAATTGTTTTGATTTAAATTTTCTGTTTCAAAGTTAAATGAATAAACTAGCCCTTTTGATTGTTTTTCTATAAAATTGTTATATTCTGTGCCGTATTTTGAAAAACTAGTTGGATAAACGCTATATTCTGAAAGAGTTCTGGCAAGCCAAATAGGAATGCTTTCTTGCGATTTTACTTCAATTAAGAATTTTCCATCTTCTAAAATTTTTTGCCCATAACTTTCTGATTCTAAATTTAAATCTTCCCTTCTTGACAATATATTCATATCAAAAGAAATCCTTAAATCATGATTTCCTTCACCAAAATAAGCAAGCCTTTCATAGGAAAGATATAATTTTTTACTTAAATTGTATTGCTTTAAAAGATAGCTTACCTCCATTAAAACTTGCTTGTTCATATTTTCAGTTAAATTAGGCATTTCCCCTGTGTCTAAAAAATCATAGGCCTCTTTAAGTTTTATGCAGCTTCGCCTTTTGTTTACTATACCTCTAACCTTTTTCTTTATTTCAATGTAAACTTTTGAATCCTTTGTCACATTTTCATATGACCTTAACCTAAGCTTTTCCTTATAGTTTGGTTTTCTTAAAGATGTTTTTATTAAGTAATTGTCATCCGTGTCGTAATATATATTGTAAATTTTATATGTTTTATTTTTTTCATTATATGGATCAAGAGAGCAAAAATCTGAAACCCTTGATTTTATTTTTAAAAACTTTTCATAGTCAACTAAATATTTATTTTCATATCTATTAAAAACTTCAATTGCCACTTATCTCAACTCCTCTAAACTTATTATTATTTTAAAACCTCATTGTGAATGCAATGTGTTAAAATTGCATATGTTAGATGAAAGGGAAATGAAAAATATTATTTTTTTATTTTTATATGGTTTCGTAATATCTTTTTAGCTCAAACATATTATTTATAAATTGCTTATATAAAACCATTTCAATTTCATTAATTTTAAAATATACTTAAATTATATAAAGTGAAGGAGGATAACTATGGAAAAGTTTTTTAAACTAAAAGAAAGCAACACTAATGTGAGAACAGAGATTTTAGCTGGAGTTACTACTTTTTTTACCATGGCCTACATTATATTTGTTAATCCTAGCATTCTATCGTTAAATGAAGGAATGTCATGGAATGGTGTTTTTGTTGCAACTATATTTGCTGCTGTCACAGGTACTCTCGTTATGGCACTATTTGCAAACGTTCCCTATGCTCAAGCACCTGGTATGGGACTTAATGCTTTTTTTACTTTCACAGTTTGCGGAGCTATGGGCTTTAAATGGCAAGAAGGTTTAGTGCTTGTATTTGTATGCGGACTTATAAACATCTTAATAACAATTACTAAAGTTAGAAAAATGATAATTCTTTCTATACCTGAATCTCTTCAAAATGCCATTGGTGGAGGAATAGGATTATTTATAGCTTACATCGGCATTAAAAATTCAGGCTTTATACACTTTACAACAGATCCTGGCCATTATCAAACTTTTGGTGAAACCGTTGTCTCAGACAGTTCAATTGTGCCTGCTCTAGTAAATTTTAATAATCCAGGTGTTATACTTGCTTTAATAGGCCTTGTAATTACAGTTGTATTGCTTGTAAAACATGTTAAAGGTGCCATATTTTTAGGAATAATACTTACTACTATAATAGGAATCCCTATGGGAGTTGTAAGCCTACAAAACGTTAAATTCTTTGATATATCTTCTGTTGCTTCAATAAAGGATACTGCTTTTGCAATGTTTGGAACACCTGGCTTTGGCAGCATATTCAGCAGCCCAGATAGAATAATCCTTGCCATAATAACTGTATTTGCCTTTAGCTTATCTGATACCTTTGACACCATTGGTACATTTATTGGTACGGGAAGAAAAAGTGGAATATTTGATGAAGAAGATGAGAGAGCACTTTTTGAAAGTAAAGGTTTTAACTCAAAAATGGACAAGGCATTGTTTGCTGATGCAACTGCAACTTCAATAGGCGCTTTGTTTGGAACATCAAATACCACAACTTATGTAGAAAGTGCTGCTGGTATTGCTGTAGGAGGTAGAACTGGTTTAACAAGCTTAGTTGTTGCAATTTTATTCATATTGTGCCTTCCTTTTGCAGGCTTATTTGGAATTGTTCCTGCTCAAGCTACAGCTCCTGCACTTATAGTAGTTGGTGTTATGATGGCATCATCTTTTGCAAGCATTAATTGGCCAGATTTTGATGAAGCTCTCCCAGCATTTTTAACAGTGGCATTTATGGCATTTGCCTATAGCATAAGCTATGGTATTGCTGCAGGATTTACATTCTATTGCATAATAAAAATATGCCGTGGTGAAGTGAAAAAAATGCACCCAATACTCATAATAACCACTATTTTATTTATACTAAACTTTATAATATTAGCTATAAGACAGATATAATTTAAATAACTTTTTAGTGTGTTTCAAAAATAATGATTTTTGAAACACACTTTATTTTTTATTTTAAGGCATATTTTTTATATTTTGTAATACACATGTAACAATAATATTAGGAGCAATAAATGAGCAATAATGGTCTTTTAAATCTTAAAAATAATATGGCTAAAATGGGCATTAATCTTGAAGTTTCTGAAGGTGAGAATGTATTTCCAACTGCTAGAGTTAAAAATGATCCCATAAATCAAAAAACTGAAGAAATAAAGCTTCCTCCCGCTTCTCAAGAAATTGAAGATAAGAGAAGAGAAAATGAAATTAAGATCATTAGAAGAAGGATGAAGAATTTTACAGAGGGAGTCCACATTTTTAGCAATCTCCAAAAAATTAATATAGAAGAAATGGAGTTTTGTGCTGAAAATTGGAATTATTTTGGAAAACCAAGCAGAGAACAATTGTTAACTTTAATTGGCTCAATTGAGCATATAGGGCTAATAAAC
>JAVBPD010000155.1:0-10624 GCA_031549885.1 Clostridiaceae bacterium | reverse complement strand
TTAAGTTTAAATCCACACCTGCACATAAAAATTCTTTCTTTAAGTTTTAAATCGGATTTTATTTCACCACAACAAGAACAAGTTTTTGATGAAGGAAACCATCTATCAGCTTCAACAAATTCAATACCATACTTTTCACATTTATACTTAATTTGCCTTTTAAATTCATATAATTTTTGATTAGATATTGATTTAGCTAAATGTTTATTCTTCATCATACCTCTTACATTCAAATGCTCCATTACAATTCGAGATGGTTTGGTTTTCACAATCTCGTTACTGGTTTGATGCAAATGATTTGTTCGGATATCATTTAGTCTTTTATGTAAACCACCGATTTCCTTATTTTGTTTTTGGATATTTTTCATATCCTTTAATGGTTTTTTATAGATTGGCTTTCTATCTTTTGTATAAAACTCAGTGTTTGCTTCAAGTTTTCGGGAAAGTTTTCTCTGCTCTTTTTTTAGCTTTTTTTCAAGGCGTTTAACTTCTTTTGTCTTGTTGATGTTCTTTTTATACTCACCATCTGAACAAACAGCTAAATTTTTAATTCCAATATCAATTCCTAAACTTTTATCTGTAGTATCAAATTCTTCAAAGTCCTTTTCATATCCAATAGACAAGAACCAATTGCGTCCATCAAATGAAATACGTGGATTTGAGTAGTTGTCATTGCCTTTAAGTTTAGGTAATGCTTCACAAGTTTTTACTCTGCCAATCTTTTCTCCTCTAAAACCATCTTTTGTCCGTTTTAAACTTTCATAATTTACATAAAAACTAATCTTACTTTTATGTCTGCTTTTGAACCTTGGCTTATCAGAAATGCCATCGAACCAACACTGTCTAGCTGTATTAGCGTCTTTTACACCTTGTTTCATAACATTACTTCCCACTTCTTTAAGCCATGTATGTGTGCTTGGCTTTAATTCATTGTTGATTATTTTACGAATGTCACCCTCTTTAACTGTGAGATGCTCTTCTTTAAAGATTCTCTCGCTTTCAGCTAAAAAATAATTATATGCCCATCTAGCACATCCTGCAGACTTTAAAAAAAGTACCTCTTGTTCTTTGGTTGGTTTTAGTCTTATTCTTGTTCCTGTTATCATTGTTTTTCAAACCATTTAGCAAATTTTTCTATGGATAATAACTCCATTTGTACCACCTCTCTTTGTGTAATAACAACTATATTATCATATAAAAAGAGGTATATCTATATTTTATTACTTGTATATATTTTTCTTGTTCACACTAGAGCGCAACTTCTAATGCAGTCTTTCTCTTTCGAGTAGACCTCTCATGCTTTCACATGAGCGCAGACTATTTCTTCATCTTATTAATATAAGAGCCACATTTTTCTTCCCTCATTAGCTTAGGGTTTTACTCTCCCTCAAGGAGATAGTCGTTGAACGTTACTCATAGGCTTTAGCCCTTAGAGTGTTCGCTGCTAAACATCCATTATTTAAAGACCTTAGCGCCACCGTTTTCGCATAGTCACAATAATTATAAATTATCATGCGACACTTAGTGATTTTATTTCAGCATAGTCCATCCTTACTGTTTTTTCTGCTTTCGCACCTTTACGTCTATGGTTTCCCATTCCGCTTTGGTCGTAAGGCTTTAGGAGTTAAAAGCAATTAACGTGGAGTTCGCACATCTTACGATATACGAAGGGTACTCTGTTTGAAATTTATACTTCTATACACATTTGTAACAGTTTTGTTACCCATTTTTTTAGCCATCATAATGCTAAAAGTTTCAGCACTTTTTTGCGAATAGCCTCCATCTTTTTTAGCATATTCAATATATCCTGGACCAAAGTTATACCCTTGCAGAGCAAGCTTAATATTTTCAATGTCCCCTATATTCTTTACACCAGTCATAATCAAGCATTGCTTTAATTCTTTAATCCCACATTCAATGGAATAAATAGGGTCAATTATGCTATTTGGAGCTTTTGAATACCTAGTGTTAAAGCCACCTTCAGATGACTGCATTACATCAAGCCCTCTACCTCCTGATTCTTGCATCATAACAGCTAAAATCAAATCCACATAATCTTCCATATTATTTTTAAAGGCATATTCTTCTACAATAGGCCTCCATCTCAATACTTCTTTGCTTAAACTAATATTTTTTGAAGTTATACTTTTGCTTTGGAGCTTTGTATTGTTCATAATTGTGAAGCATAATGGCGTAAATAGAATAAAGAATAAGAAAAATGCTACAGAACCTGCTCCTAAAATAAATATTAGTTTTTTCATTTAAGCCCCTCCTTTAAAAAGAGCTCTTTCCTTTTCGGATAAGAAAATATCAAATTTTATATTATTTCCACCGCTTATTGATAAAACACATTGACCTTGTCTTAATTGAGGAATAGTGTTTAATTCATTGTCACTAAGCTGATACTTAAACACATTTTTTAAAATACCTAAAGTATTTGAGTCCTGTTGAAGTATAAATTTATATTGAGTTAATTCAAATAAAGTCTTTATCATATTAACAGCTTCGCTTGTAGAACCATCAGAAACGCAATCCCTTATAGAATGCATAGCAAATATAATGCTTCCAAAATATTTTCTAGCCTCCCTTGCAAAATTAGAAATATATTCTACAGCCATTAAATTGTTAGTGTTTATTATCTTAGATGCTTCATCGATTATTATCATATATCTTTCTACATCATTCCAATCAAGTGGGCTTGATTCAAATAAATTCTTTTGCCTTGCTCCCTTTTTTAAAAGATCATCCCAAAATAAACTTAAAGCACTGAAAAGCTCTGCATTGAAAATTTCCTTTTTAAGAGAAGTTAAATTTCTTATTGAAAAAAATAAAATCTTTTCTTCTAAAATATTGCTTATTGATGAATGCTTATCAAATAAATACCCATAATTATCAATTAAATTCCTAATTTTAAGCTCAATTCTTTCAAGCCTTATTACTCTAGATTCAGAATTATCTTTATCTTTATATAATTCTCTTTGAACAAGCTTTAAAAAATCAGAAAGTACAGGGTATTTTTCAGGCGAAAGCCCAGTTACTATTTCATCTTTTTTAGGAATTAATCCTTTTTCAGAATATAGCTGTCTTAAAAGAATTTCAAATTGATCTTTGTCTTCATCAATTAAATCATTGCTTAAAAATTGATAAAAGGTACTTACCTTTGAAATATGTTGAGAAAAGCACAAATATTCATCCTCAGATGTTTTAAATATTTCAAGAGGATTTATTACTCCGTCAGTTCCATCAAGAGAGACATATTTTCCTCCTAAAGCTAATATTAAATCTTTAAATTCCCCTGTTATATCAAACCCTCTTATTAAATTTCCTCTGGTAGCGTTATCTACTAAAACCTTTTTTAATAAACTTGATTTACCTGCTCCCATAAGCCCTAATATCACTGCATTATAATGTTTTCTTATGGAATCCTTATAAAATAAATCAAAAATAACATTTCCACCTGTATCTGTTTTACCATAAAATGTGCCTAAAGGGTCGTGAAGTTTTGCAA
Source organism: Clostridiaceae bacterium (assembly GCA_031549885.1). Classification (GTDB taxonomy): domain Bacteria; phylum Bacillota; class Clostridia; order Clostridiales; family Clostridiaceae; genus WQUF01. The sequence continues at coordinate 7,116 of JAVBPD010000155.1, read as the reverse complement.
AATTAAATGGAAAACCTGCTCCTAAAGTCTCTGAAGGGAGGCCTGTACCATCTCTTTTGTCATAATTCCACTGATCTTTATAGTTTAAAAACAAAGATTTCCACTCAAATTCGCATTCATTTAATAAAACAGTACCCTTACATCCAAACCCCTCTAAATTTTCCATAACGTTTTTAACTTTAGTTTCAATCTCTAAAATGGTTTTAGCATATATGAATATTCTTAGCCTTATGTACTTAATCACTTCACCATTTTGGCTTACATCTCGATACAATTTCTCAAGCGAATTATGAATTTCTTCAGCATCTACTTTAGAAATGTGGTCCTTCTCATATACAAACCTCATTTTCTGTTCAAGAAGACTTTTATTTATATCTTGAATATCTTGACCCCTATCAGATGATATAACATCAAGAGTAGTTATTACATCCTTCATTGCAAGTAGATTATAAAGCCAAAATTCATTTACCTCTGATGGATATTCATAAACAAAAATACAAGATTCATAACCATCTCCTTTTTTTATATACCTTTCATCAAATGACATACCACCTTGGGGCTGAATCTTATATAAAAATTTTTTATCATATTCATATGTTACATTTTTTTTATTCTTTTTAAAAATAATAATTCCCCCAATAAAATTACTATGCTTTAGAATTCATATTGTTTAATCTAAATATAATTTTTTGTTTTTTTTCATATTCAACATCATAAACATTAGCTACATTTTTAAACAGTCTATTAAAAGAAACAACATTTTCTTTTAAATTTTCTTCATTTTTTCCGAAAATAAATATAAAATATTCAATATTCTTAGATGTTAATTCTAACCTCTTTAATTCATCTAATCTATCTTTTAAAAAATCTAAGTAAAATTCATTTTTACAATTTCTTAATTTATATTCAATATATTCTTGTTGATGTTTTGTATCAACAGGGAAATCCATTACTACTAATTTAAAATCAGATGAATAAGCCCTTAAAAACATTTGAAAGTCAAATATAGACGTTTTAGCAGAAGATTCTGACATAGAAAAAATATCTTTAGTTTCAATTTCTAAAATTTGAAGACAGCCATTTTTCAAATATACAAAATCATCCATTTTAATAAATGGCATTATATCTATTATGCTTTTAGAAATCTTATTTCTTTTAAATCCTTTGTTTATCATTTAACTCTCCTTCGTTATTAGAAATACTCATATATACACTTTTATCTGATAAAAGGGCTCTTTGTAAAGAATATAAATTTTTCTTTCCTGCATTATAAGAAGATGGAAATAATAAGAAAAATAAAAGAAGTATATAAAAAATATAATATTGAAGCCTAATTTTCTCATATACCATGGACTCAAAAGTAAACACAATAGCCATAAAAATAATGGCTATTAGTAAATCTTTTGCATAAATAAACTTTGCTATCTTTATTTCACTTTTAATTGTTTTAGGAATGTAATAGGTCATAATATCCTCACCTTCTAAATATACTTGATATTGATGCTGCTGCTGATTTTCCTCCTGAAGCTGCTGCTTTTCCACCTACGTATAATCCCATTACAGTTTTATAACCTGATCTAATTCCTGCATCAATTCCTAATATTCTTTCAACAATATTAGGCCCGTCTATTACAACAAATGATCCTGCAACTATTAAAACTAAGTACAACATTCCTGTAGAATTATTAACTGCCCATGTTGTAAATATCATATAAATTTTAAACACAACACTTATAAAGAAAATAACTAAAAATGAATTTATAATTGTCTTTATTATTTCTCTTATCTTTTGTCCTCCAGATAAATCAGCAAAAGCGGCAATTGCGGCAAAAAATTTATAAAAAGCAAGTTCAAATATTATTCTAGCTATTTTAACTGAAGAAAAAATATAGGTAGCACTTAAGACAAGTAATGTAACCATTATTGTAAAAAAATTCACTGTATATCTATAATATTGCTCATCTCCTACACCTAAAAAACCTCTTGATAAATCAACAGCAATTTGATTTCCATCCTTATCAACTGTAATCTTTTTCTTAAACATTTCAGGATCTTTTAAACTATTTGAATTTGCGTCAATATCTTCAGTTATGTCTATATTCATAATGTAACTTTCTGGTATATTATTCGAATCATCTATTTTAGTTAAATCAAATCCAACTGAATCATACAATAAAAGGTCAATAATATTGTCTTTTACAATTTTATTTGCAAGCATTCCATCATTTACAGTGCCAGTTGCATCTACAGTACCAGTTGCATTTACAGCAACCATTACTAAGTTATTTAACTCAACCATAAAAACTGGTAAAAATACAATAACGCAAATTGCAATTACAATATTGTTAAATAAATTAAAAAATCTTTCTTTTTTATTGAGCATCATCTGATAACCTAAAAAAATTATGGAAATAGCAAGGATAAAATAAAGAATAGGTTTAAACTTATCTATAAAACTATTTAGTTCCGGATTCTCAAAAAAATTATTTAATTGTAAAACACTGTCTATTAAACCTTGAACAGCATTTAATAAGCTGCATAAAAGCTTTATTATTGTCCAACCTAAATTTCTCATCATCCAAGTAAATAGATTATCAATATGAAGGATATCATTGTACTCTTGTAATTTATTTAGTACATTATCCATTAATATGCCTCCCCTAAAAAATAAAAAAACTATATAACCCATATCTGTAAGTGTACAAAAATGAATAAAATATAGAATAAATATATAGATATGGGATACTATAATAGCTTATTTAATTTTTTTATCTTTGAAAATTAATTATACCATTAATGCTCCTTGCAAGTTCAAATCCACCTTTTACGAGTACAAAACCAATTAGTGCAGAGATAAGCCATGGTTTTGCACCTTCTTTTTGTCTAAAAATAAATAAATAGCCACAACATATTATTACAAGTCCTAAACATACAAGAGCAGGCGCTTGAATGTATATTATTATTTGAGTTAAATTATCCATAAGAGCTTCCACTTCATTAAACCTCCTAAACCTAATATTAAATTTCACTAGTTATGTGCTATTCCACCTTGCAGCATTGACTGATTTAATGTGTCCATCTGCATTGTATTGCCATTTTTAATTAATACTTGTCTAATATCTTCTACAAAATCATAATCCTTATGGATTAATGGTGAATAAAACTCAATCACTGTATTTAATACACCATTTAAATAAATATATCCTTGTCCCTTTTCAACGAACTTTTTATAAACTTTATCAAATCCACCAAATATATTCTCATACCCAGTTTTTGATAAATTTCCCAAAGAAACAATTAAACCTAAATTGTTCATAACATCTCTATTTATAAATTCTTCTTCTGCTTTTTGAGTGGTTGCTATAATGAAAACGCCAACTTGTCTACCTTTAAATACTATATTACTAACATTTTCAAAAGCAATTTTCTTCTCATTCTCATCGCATAAACCAATAAATTGGGCAAATTCATCAAATACAATAAAATATGGTCTTAAATCATAACCTAAAAAAGATGGATTAACATTTAATTCTCCAAAGCTATACATAGCTAAATATCTGCTATTAATCTCATCACATACTAGATTAAGCTGTTCTATTATTTGTTTTTTTTCAAATGCAATATTATCACTTCCTAAAATTGAACTAAGCTTTGATAAATTAGACATTTTAGGATCAGCAATCTTTACTTTGCATTTTAATTCCATTAAATATTTAATTAAATAGAATAATAAATTGGTTTTTCCACTTCCAGTTGGTCCTACTATAAGTCCATGTGGATGTTTAATAATTTCCCAATTCAAACTGCTCATAAGAGGAATTTTAAATTCATTGCTGTTAAAACTCGCATCATTTAATATATCGAGCCTTTTTATACCTTCAAATTTAATCAATTTATAATATATATAGCCATTTTCAATATTTTTACTTTCAATCTCAGCGCTATAAATTTGTTCAAGTTTTGTGGAAAGCGTAAGAAAGTTATCATGAAACTTTGATCCATCTAATTTAACGGTTACAAGTATTCTTTCATTATCTTCAAAAAAATAAAATTGCGGAAAATAAGTCAATACTTTATCATTATTCTTGGCCTCCATTACATAATATCCGTTGCTTATAATTAACTTGCACAACCTTCTCAAATTCTCTAAATGCTTAACTTGTTTTTTTCCAAAAATATAAGTTAAAATAAATCCACTAGCAGTGATAGATAACGATGTAATAAAAATAAAAAATAAAAAATACGGGTCAGCTATTATTTGGTTCATACTTTTTTGGGTAATACTAATGTAAAATATAAATACCAATAAGAATAAAGATATAAAAACCATTAAAAATAAATTGTAGAATATTTTATCAAACCATTTCATTATCTTTATACCTTTTATTTTATTTTTCTTCATTTTTAATAACACCACAATTCCCAAGTAAAATTTTACTAATTTTAGTTAAATACATTAAAAAATTCTCAGAAGTCCTTTTAATTTTTATGACATACATTATAATTACCCCTCTTTAACTATTAATCTACTAACTATATTTTTTAATTACTTTAGTTTTTAAGTCAAAACATTTATTTTGCTATAATAGAGACTTCTAACGCTAATACAATGTCCCCCTTTCTACACAAATTTTCTAATTATTGCCAAGGATAATTTGGGCTTATTATAAATTAATACCAAAAATGCAGTATTTTACTGTTTTTTACATATTTATGCCCAAATTAAGAATTTTAGAATAAAAAACTGTATAAATTAATGCATTAAAATTATTGCAAATTTTGTAATCTTAGGTTAAGATTACACTATAATGAATACAAAGTCAATAAAAAATATAGTTTTTTAGCTTAAGTTCACACTAATAAAAATAACATAAAGCTATTATTAGACTTTTGGAGGCGTGCTATGAGTTCTATCGGAAATGAAGTTAAATGTTATATTAGACAGAGTGGATGGTCACTTGCAAATATTGTAAAAGAAATGAATAAAACTAGGCCAAAAGAAAAACAAACCACTGCACAAAATATCTCTAATAAATTAACAAGAGGTACGATAAAGTTTAGTGAGGTTAAAGAAATCGCTTCCATTATAGGATATAGTATAGAATGGGCAAAGAATTAAACATATGAACATGCAACTACCCACCAATTATAGAAGTTTATACTTGATCCACAACTCAATTTCAATTTTTCAAAGTAGTTGATATTGAAAATAAAATTATCTATAAAAAAATCCCATTCTATATGAGATATTTAAGAATCTATATTAATGGGATTTTAATACTTTTATTTATTTATACTTTAAGCGATTCAAATATTTCTATCATATGTATCTCATTTTCCTTAGGAAATTTTAACGCTTTCATAAATCTCTCTTTTATTATTTTCAATGTATTTCTTCCAAGCCATATTTCATTATCTTTATCTATTAAATATAATGTAGAATATCTTAATGTACCAGGATAAAGGAATTTCCCCATGATGATCTATTGCTTTCAATACTTAAATGTTCACCTACACTCCAATACAGGTTTATAGGCTCAGTATTAACGCTCTTAATTGCATTTTGACGAGCTTGTTTAGTTTAATTAAATTAATAATCGTGTTAGCATGTGGTACTTTAGCAATTAATTATTAAATCAAAAGCTTATAATCTTTTGCAAATTATGAAATTTTTTCTACCATTTTGTGTCTGTTTTTTTAGTAGAAATCCTCTTCTTTAAGAGAAGAGCTTTGACTGTCTTTGCTTTTTGCTTCTATATATTGCTCAAATGCAAGCTGGGTGAAAAAGAAACTCTGCGGTGTTTGTTGAGCTTTTGGAGTAAGTTTTTCTACGATTTCATACGCTTCTTCAACGGTTTTAATATTTAAGCTTTTCATCAAAACAATGCTGTCACTAAGGTCTTTTTCGTTGTCCCTCGCAGAAGTAAGTTTCATTGCTAAAAGTCCCTGAGTATCAATGACGTTAACTTTCAGGTTGGAATACTCCTTAAACAGTTGAACTCCCATTTTATCGGTATCAATAAAACCTTTAACTCCGTCATTAAGCCAATCATTTTCAAGATCATACTCCTCAGCAATATCTAAGATTACTTTTCTTATCTCATTTGACGGCTTAAAAACAGCATCAATATCTTGTGTCGCATTACGAGCATTATATACAAGCGATAACGCAGCTCCACCGGCTAAAAGTAATTCGCCGTGAATGTCATGTTGTGCCAACCTGCGATTTAATTCTTCCAAGTATTCAATAATGTCTTCTTTGTTCAACATTGATATTACACCCTTTCGAGAATATTTCCGCCGAGATACAATTTGCGCTTTTTAAATTCGGCAAGTGAGGTATCGGCAAGATACTTACGAAAAGCATCATTGGTAGTTTCAAATGCATATATGGACTCAGAGGGGAAGTATCCCTTTTTCTCAACCCATACGGGAACAGGCAGTCCAAAATCGACGGCAAGTTGCTTTGCGGTTGCGGCAAGAAGGTACTTTTCCTTGGCACGCAGATGTGTTGTGATTGGTTCATCTTCAATGAGACTCGGTTTATCCTGGTTATCTGTATGGTAGAAATCGTCAAGAAATTGATTGAATAGAGAATAGAAGTCCGCACTGTTGGTATCTGTGGTGATCTTTCTCATATTTAATCGCTGATGTTTTGAGATCATGTCATTTTCCCTCCTTGTCATCAGTTATTGAAATATCAAAAGGAATTCTCCCTAAACGAATACTTTTTCATATCTTGAGATATTATTATAATAATTATACCACTAAAACCATTAAAAACTCCTTCATCCTTTGCGATTTCTCTTATAGTTAACTCCAATTTTTAGAAATTACGCCCTATGTGTTCCCATCTTCTTAGAATAAATTTTTTCATACCTTTTTTTGTATTTTTCTATGTATTTTTTCATTTTTATGCAAGTTTTTTTGTCGTTCATATTCTATCCATATATTTTTAAGCATAGCTTCGCCAATTCGTCCACAGTTCGAAATTGGTTTTTTTTGCTGTCGAAGGAACGAATCCTTGTTTTCGGGCTTTATTTGGAACCTTTTATAAAACCCTTATTTAATTTCCTCATTGTCATTTTTTTATTACTTCAGTTAAAACTTTACTAA
>JAVBPD010000014.1:0-3584 GCA_031549885.1 Clostridiaceae bacterium | reverse complement strand
CTTTTCATCAAACAAAAGGGTAAGGGCTTCATTGCACAAATCCCTAGCTTTAAGAAAGTTGAAAATGCTGCTAGTGCTCATATTGTAAGTTTTAGCTAGTTCCATAGCTACATTTTTCTCATTTCTAAACTCTTTTGCCATTTTCATAGCCTCATAATTAATTATTAAGCTTTTTATTAAATTTGACTTTGAAATGCTGCGAAAGCCGATGTTAGATTCTATGACCATTGTTCTGAGGAATAATTCATCAACTTCATTCATATCTATAATATAGCTTGGAATAAACTTGTATTTAGGATTATTTGTTTCTTCAAATAACTTAATATAAGCAAGGAGGCGACATCTCCCAATTATAACACTATAGGCTCCAAGCTTATCAACCATCACATATATTGGATAAATCAATCCCACATTGTCAATGGATCTAGCTAAGTCTAATAGGCCAATATCAGAAATAGGGTCAAAAGGGCTCCATCCCTCTGGAATATCATTTATTAATTCAATGTCGATCTTTTTCAAGTTTTTGTGCAGGTCTACTCCCTCATTGAAGTTCTTATTTCTCTTTATAATAGTTTTTCTTTCTTCCTCCATTCTTTGCCTTAAATCTTCAGGTGATTCGCCAATATCTACTTCAACTTTAGTAACCTTATAATTTTCAAGACTGTAATTAGGAAATAAGTCTAAACCTACGCCTTCATATTCCATTAAAAAACCTCTTTAAAAAAATTCTAACGTTAAAATATATGCTATAAAGGATAGTTTAGAACAATTTTGACTCTATTAAATCAAATATTTCTTTTCCAAGTATATCATTGTGCCCTGAAATACAATAATTTACATTTAATTCCTTATATTTCTTTAAAGATTTTAAATAAATTTCTTTTTCAGTTTTTAAAGATGGCACAGGTTTATCCATAGTATCACCAATATTGTCTCCAGCATTTAAAACCTTATCTTGTTCATCAAATATACTGATACAATCTGGTGTATGGCCTGGAGTGTAGAAAATTCTAATTTTGTCATCTGGAAAATATAAGCTTTCCTCAAATAATAAATTTGGAAGACACAATTCGACATTTCCTCTAACATATGATTTATTTTTATTTAACATTTCTGACCATTTTTGAGTTATAATGTCCCTACAAAGAGTATGGGATATTATAATATTGTCTTTAAAATAACCATTACCCCAAATGTGATCCCAATGATAATGTGTGTTTATTATAATAATTGGTTTTGAACTATTACCAAGATATTCTTTAATTAAGATAACGCTTTCTGAGCCAAGGCCAGTATCTATAATATAGTTATACCTATCTCCAAGAATTAGGTGTAAATTTAAATCCCATTCTGGGAGATTGTATCTAAAAATTATATTTCTATTGCTAATTTTTTTTATTTCCATAAATGTCCTCCTGTTTTAGCATATAATTAATCTGATCTCATAATATCACATGATTAACTCTAATGATTTTCCATATTCTTGATGAAATATCATATTCTGCTTCCATAATGCCACACATATCAACTTTAAATAAATTTCTTTTATACACTGGCATACCTAAAAGATTGCACATAAATAGACGAATATATCCTTCATGTGTTATGAGAAGGGAATCTTTGTTTTCTTTAATTAAATCTAAAAGAAGTGAGTCTTGCCTTTTTTTAACTTCTTCCCCAGTTTCACCTTCAGGAAAGCGAACATCTTTAGAAAAACTAAAAAAATCTTTGAAAAAATCCGGAAATTTTTCTTTGATTTCTTCGTCGCTCATTGAATCAAGCAATCCATTGTCAATTTCATTTAACCTTTTGTCTTTAATAAGGCTTAATCCTTTGCTTTCAGCTATAAATTTAGCAGTTTGAAATGTTCTTAGATATTCGCTTATATAGATTTTTTCTATTTTTTTGTCTTTAAAAAAATCACATAACTTTTGTGCCTTTAAAACACCTTCTTCGTTTAAAGGCCAGTCTTGATGGCGTAAATTAAGATTAAAATAATTACCGCTTACTTTATCGCCATGCCTTACAATATATAATTTCATCTAAATCATCCTTTACAAATACTTAAAAATAAAGATATCATAATAGTAGCATAAAATTGATAAAAGGAGAGAGAGAAATGGAAATTATAAGACCTCCTAGATAATATTTACCTATACTTGAAAGACCACCACCTAATATGAATTGATTTAAAAACATATTAGGAGGTAAAAATGAAATTTTATAAAAATATTAAATTATTGTATGTCATTATTTTTTTTCAGAATCTAATTCCAGCTTATGTAATAGAGAGACTTTTTTGGGAAGAGCGTGGCATGAATGTGCAAATGGTAGTATATTGTGAAATCATATATGCTTTTACTATTATTATTTTAGAAATTCCATCTGGGGTTTTAGCTGATAAATTTGGCCGAAAAAACCTTATTATAATAGGAAGAGTATTATCATTTGTAGAGTTTATTTTGTTAATTTATGCATATAATTTTTGGCAATTTAGCATAGTTGTGCTACTTGCTGGAATAGGTGGTGCTTGCACAAGTGGTGCATGGAATTCATTAATTTATGACTCATTAAAAAAAGACAATAGGCAGGATGAGTTTGAAAAAATACTTGGAAAGATTTTAGCTTTAGATTTTTTTGCAAGCATTATTGCAGCTTTATCTGGAGGAGTTTTTGCTAAATTTTATGGGTTTTTATTTAATTATGAGATTTCAGCCTTTAGCGCTATGGTCTCATTAGTTTTTGCTTTAGTTTTAGTAGAACCACCTAGGAATTACAATGATGAGTCTAAGCAAGTGATACAAATAATAAAGCAAGCTATTGGTTTTTTTAAAAGAAATAAAAAGATTGGTGTGCTGATTATTCAAGGCACCGTTATTGCTGCTTGCATAAACTATATTTATGAGTTTTGGCAAATATATTTAAACAATATAAATTTCCCAATTGCATTATTTGGAATTGTTTCTTCGCTATTTGCTCTTGTAAGAATTCCTGCATCCATCATAACAAACTTATTTATAAAGTACTTTAAAAAGGATAAGTTGATTTTATTTATGTCATTTTTAATATGTTTTTCTATTTTAGCATCATCATTTGCTAAAAATATAATGGGTATTTTTTCAATATGCATAGCTTTATTTGCTTATTCTATATTGGATTTGGTTATAACAGGAAGCCTTCATCATAAGGTGGATAACCATTCAAGAGCTACTATTGAATCTGTGAAATCTCTATGTGAAAGATGCTTTTCAGTTATTATTGGCTTATTTTTTAGCCTTATAACAGATAAATTATCAATATTTTCTGGATTTATGGTATTAGGGATAGCTTGCTTAATGGTTACAGTTATATATAAATTTAAATTAAAAACGAAATAATGGAGGCGTAACAACAGTATGAAAACAACTAATAAAATATACTAAATTCTATTTAAAAATTATCAATTTTATGTTATCATGTATATGAGGTGATAACATGAAATACTATACAATTGGTCAATTTTCAAAAGCTGTAGGTAAAAGTATCCAAACCCTAAGATTATGGGATAGCGAAGGAAAATTGAAACCGCATCATGTGACAGAAGG
>JAVBPD010000138.1:0-21604 GCA_031549885.1 Clostridiaceae bacterium | reverse complement strand
TTACCTGAGTTAAATGTAGAACCAGTAGAACCAATAGACATAGAGATTAAGGAGCCTAAGATAAAGGTGCCAAAGCTCACGCTAAAGGATTTAAGGTTAAAATTCCCTAATTTATCAATTGATGCACTAAAGGCAAAATTCCCAGATGCTGATTTTAGTGAAAATATTGATGCGATTTTACCTGAGTTAAATATGGAGCCAGTAGAACCAATAGATATAGAGGTTAAGGAGCCTAAGATAAAGCTGCCAAAACTCACATTCAAGGACCTAAGGTTAAAATTCCCTGATTTATCAATTGATGCACTAAAATCAAAATTCCCAGATGTTGATTTTAACGAAGATATTGATACAAGTTTAGCTGAGCTGGAACCTATAGCACCAGTGGATATAAAGGTTATAGAACCTAAAATAAACATGCCAAAACTCACGTTAAAGGACTTGAAGTTAAAGTTCCCTAATTTATCATTTGATGAGATTAAATCAAAATTCCCAGATGCAGATTTTAGTGAAGATATTGATAATGATTTATATGAGTTAAATATTGAACCAGTAAATATAAAAGATTTAGAATCAAATATAAAAACTCCAAAACTTACTTTACGGGATTTAAGATTAAAATTCCCTAATTTATCTTTAGAATCACTTAGAGCAAAATTTCCAGATGCAGATTTTAGTGATGATTTAGATGAAAGAATGCCTAAAATAAAAATCGAACCTATTGATTCAAATATAGATGATCCTAGTATAACATTGCCAAAAATAACTCTCCGAGATTTAAGACTTAGATTTCCTAATTTATCATTAAGTGAATTAAGGGAAAAATATCCTGATGCTGATTTTAGTGAGGATATTGATGCAGAAATTCAAGACATTAATTTAAAAACTCCTGAAGTTAATATTCCAACCATAGATATAGATAATGAAGAACAGTTTATTGAACTAATAGATGCTAATATAATTTATGATGATGTTTATTTTAAGAAGAATATTGATATTCCAACAGTAAAATTAAATAAACCTGATATATCCATTCCAAAAATTGATTTTAATGGAGCTAAGGTTAAATTAAAAGATGAAGATCTAGAATTTAAGAGTTTAAAAGAAAAGTTTCCAGATATTTATACTGATGGTGAAACTTTATTTTTACCAGGTATTACTTTTGATAATTTAAAAGCTAAAATGCCTAATTTGACTCTTGAGCAATTGAGAGCTAAATACCCAACTGTTAAATTTAATGCTACTAAAATAGATTTTTTAACACTTAAAGAAAAGTATCCAGATGCATATATGTATGGTAATAGTTTGATTTTACCAGGATTATATTTTAAAGACTTATTGCTTAAATTCCCTAATTTAAGTATGAATGAACTTAAAGCAAAGTTTCAAAGTATAGTATTTGATGCAGATAAAATTACTTTTGAAAATTTAAAATCTAAGTTTCCAAATATCCATATGGATGATAATAAATTAATATTACCTCATTTAATATTTAATGATTTAAAAACTAAATTTCCATACTTAACTATGGATGCTTTAAGAGATAAATTTCCAAATATAGTATTTGATGCAAATGATATAGCAATTACTACTGCGGAAGTTAAGAAAGAAAAGAATAAAAATAGCTCTGGGGTATTAAGACTTGTCTTAATATCAGCTGGTTTTTTACTTTTATTGTTCTTTATACTTTGGTTTCTTAAATCATGTAATAAGCTTCCGCCAGCAACAGGTATATCAGGTGATAATTCCACAAACCAAACTCAAGCAATAGGAGAAGGTAACACATCAGATCTTACTTTTGAAAAAATAAAAGAAAAATTTGCTGATGCAACTTATAATAATGGTAAACTTATTTTACCTACAGCAGATTTCAATGATTTTAATGCGCAATTTCCTGGAGTTACAATGGATGATTTAACAGAAAAATTTCTTGATGTTTCTTTTGGAAAAGATGATGTAAGTTTTGATAAAATAAAGGCTGAGTTTTCGGATGTGTATATGGATGGGAGTAAATTAGTACTCCCTACAACTACATTTGATGATTTAAAGGTAAAGTTTCCTGATGTATCAATGGATAAATTAAATCAGGAATTTGGAGGTGGAGTGCAATTTAGAGCTGCTGATGACATAAGCTTTGAAAAAATAAAAGCTGAATTTCCAGATGCTACATTAGCAGAAGATAAGTTGATTTTGCCAACATCAAATTTTGATGATTTAAAGGCAAAGTTTCCTGAATTGACAATGAATCAATTAAATGCAAAATTTCCAGGTGGAATAGAATTTAAAAAGAATGAGGTTGTTGATGAAACTACTTCTGAAAATGATATCACATTTGAAAAAATAAAAGCTGAATTTCCAGATGCTACATTAGTAGAAGATAAGTTGACCTTGCCAACATCAACTTTTGATGATTTAACAGCAAAATTTCCTGATGCATCAATGGATCAATTAACTATGAAATTTCCAGGTGGAGTAGAATTTAAAAAGAATAATGTTGTTGATGAAGCTACTCCTGAAAATGGCATCACATTTGAAAAAATAAAAGCTCAGTTTCCAGATGCAATGTTAGATGGAAATACCTTAATATTACCAAGCGCAGATTTTGATGATTTAAAAGCAAAATTTCCGACAATAACCATGGATCAATTAAATGAGAAATTTGATCAGATTCAATTTAACAAAATTGGAAATATTGATTATATTAAAGCTGCTGTGTTTACAACTACTGATTATTTGAACTTTAGAAAAAGCCCAAGTTTAAACAATACTCCTATTGAAATAATTCCACCAGGAACTAAAATTACTGCAGTAGGGCAAATTGGAGATTGGATTAGAATAATTTATAATAATAAAATAGGATATTCCAACACTGGATATTTGCAACAAAATACTAATTGGGCTACTTCTGTTATGCCAGAGCCACAATCTGAGATAGATGGTATTATAACAAAGGTAGGAAATGGCTCTATTACAATAGATAGTAAAATTGTTAATTTTGCGCCTAATGCAAAGATTCAGATTGTAACAAATGGTAATTTGACAAATGGACATATTGATAACAATTTAGTAAATGGTGTTGGTGTAGCTTCACTTAATTCTTCTGGCCAATTAGATTATATGATTGTTTCAAAATAAAAAAAGAGCTCATGGGTTTTGACCCATGAGCTAGAATCTTAATTAAAATTAGAAATCATAACATTCGTCTTCGTTGTGTCTATTTTTTCTACTTCTTGATTCTTTTTTCCAGTCCCATTTTTCTTCTCTGCAATAGCATTCTTTTTCTTTATGATCTTCTTTACAACATTCTTTTTCTTTATGAAAATCCATTTCTTTACAACATTCTTTTTCTTTATAAAAATCTTTTTCTTTATGAAAATCTTTTCCTTTATAATCATCATCATATTTGCATTTGCGATCAGCTTCTAAGCAGTCTATATCTCTATCGCATTTGCATTTGTCAATATTGATTTGTCTATTTTTAACTTCGTCAACAAATATTTTAATTACATAAGTTGTGCATGGGCAAAGAGGTCCAAACAAGAAAAATCCATTTTCGTCTGTAAAAGTATGAGTTAGTGGGAATAGTTCGTCTTTACAAGTTTTTTCTAATAATTTTAAAGTAGCATTTTTTATAGGCTTATTACAGCAGTCTAAAATTCTTCCAGAAATAACTCCTCTTGGGTCACAAGGTACTTTTATACAAGCATCAATTTCCTCACATCTTTTTGGCGTGAATTCAAATTCGTTAGTTCTAATATCCATTTTCTCCTCCATAAATTGTTTTTATTTTTATTAACTAAAAGTAGTGTTTACATTACCATGTTATGAAGAAATAAAAAAAGTGTTACTTAGCTATAAAAAAATAAAACTTGAATAGATATATAATAAATAATATAATTAAATAAAAATACTAACTATTTTTTTTGGAGGAATGGGGTATGTCTTTTAAAGAAGCTATTTCTAAACTAGGGGATACTGTTAAAAAAACTGCTGACAATATAGCAGAGAAATCATCTGATATGGTGGAAATATCTAAGCTAAATAAAAGTATTAGAGAAGAAGAAGACAAGATTTCTAAGGGAATAATGACAATTGGAAATAATGTTTATGAGAGTTATATAAGTGGCAAAGAAGTAGTAGACTTAAAGAGTACTTGTGATGCAGTAACAGAAATGCATAATAAAATTGCTAGTTTAAAAAATCAAATTGAAAGGATTAAATCAGAGTCAAAAAATAAGAATTCACAAGCTTCAAATTAATTACATTACATTGTAACTAATTTCGCTTAAGATATATGGTGATAAATTATGACAGATAATATACCTGTAAAAAAGAACAGTGTTTATAAATTGAGAATATTAGGGGAAGGGTATGAAGGCGAAGGAGTAGCTAAAATTGATTCATACCCTATTTTTGTACCTAATGCTATATTAGGTGAAGAAGTGGAAGTTTTAATTGTAAAGGTGGGAAAGGCCTTTAGCTATGGTAAAGCAGTAAAAATAATTGAAGAAAGCCCTGAAAGGGTTAAAGCTGTTTGCCAAAGCTTTAATAGCTGTGGGGGATGCTCTTTGATGTTCATGTCTTATGAGCATCAATTAGAGTTTAAAAGAAGGCAGGTAGAGAGTTCTTTAAAGAGGATTGGAGGATTTTCAGGTGTTTTAGTGTGTCCTACTTTAGGTATGAAAAACCCTTTTAGATATAGAAACAAAATTCAAATTCCTATAGGGGAAAGTATAGGCTTTTTCTCTAAAAGGAGCCACAAAATTGTGGAAGTGAAAAATTGCTTTATCCAGTGTGATGAAGGAGACATCATAATAGATGTATTTAAGACTTGGATTGGTAAATTTAATATTAAATGTTATGATGAAAATACTCACAAAGGAGATATTAGGCATTTAGTCATTAGAAAGGGATTTAACACAAACCAGATAATGGTTATCATAGTTTGTAATTCTACTGATATTGATTATAAAGATGATTTTATCAAAATGATTTTAGATAGGCTTCCTAATGTTAAAAGCATTTATTTAAATATCAATATGAATAAGACAAATGTTATATTAGGTGATAAAAGCGTCTTGATATATGGTGTAAAGGCTATAAAAGAAAGGTTATTTGATCTTTATTTTAATATATCTTGTGAGACATTTTTTCAAGTTAATACAATTCAAGCAGAGGTTCTTTATAATAAGGTTCTTGAATATGCTGATTTAACTAAAGATGATGTAGTTTTTGATGCTTATTGTGGTGTTGGTAGCATATCTTTATTTCTTGCTAAGGTTTCTAAATTTGTTTATGGAATTGAGATTGTGGAAAAATCAGTTGAAGATGCTTTAGATAACGCTTTAGAAAATAATATTAAAAATGTAGATTTTATTGCAGGAAGCTGTGGTGAGAAGATTAATGAGTTAATTGATAAGGGTATTTCATGCGATTGTTTAGTGCTTGATCCTCCTAGAAAGGGCGTAGAAGAGGGAGTTATTAAGTCTATTGGCAGGAATAAACCAAAGAAAATTGTTTATGTTTCTTGCAATCCTGCTACTCTCTCTAGGGACTTAAAGCTTATTTGTGAATTTGGATATAACATAGATAAGGTGCAACCTGTGGATATGTTTCCTATGACTTATCATGTAGAGACTGTAGTACTTTTGAAGATGCATTAAGGCATTTTAAGATGATCTAAATAGGACTGAAAAATTGGAATTTTATTAAGCAGTTGTAATTATATATTATTTATATAAGGCGAATTTGGATTTTAGGAGAGCATAATATATGAAAAATAGAATTTATTATTTTACAGGTAGTGGTAATACACTTAAAATTGCTAAAGATATTGCCAAAGCACTTGGCGATACTGAGTTGGTTCGTATTACGAGTGACTTAAAAGTTGAATCGGTACCCGGTTCTTTTGAAAGAGTTGGTATCATGGCACCAGTTTATAAAGGTGGATTGCCACATATGGTCAGGGACTTTTTGTCGAATTTAAGCATTAGTGAGGATAGCTATATTTTCTCCATATTGACTTGCGATGCTATGGAAGTTAACGGTCATGCCGATATTTGTAAAATTTTAGCAAAGAAGAATTTGAAAGTGCAGTCTATATTTACATTTATTATGCCCGCTAATAATATGACGTGGCGTGCGCCTGACCCAGAGGATAAACAGCAAAAATTATTTGATCAGAATGCACGACAAATAGTAGATGTCCTCAAAATCATCAAAGAAAAAGAAGCAAATGCATATGATTATAAAAATCGTTTGATTCGAGCTTTAGGCAAACGAATGTACAAGAAATTCAATCCACATGAGGCAGATGTAAATTTTTATGTAGAAGATACTTGTATTTCATGTGGTTTATGCGAAAAAGTTTGCCCAGCACATAATATCGATTTAAGGGGTGGAAAGCCAACTTGGTTACATCGCTGTGAAAATTGTACTGCCTGTTTGCAGTTGTGTCCAAATAAGTCAATTCAATATGGAAATAAGTCAAAAAAATGGGGGAGATATCATCACCCAGAAATTGCTGTAAAAGAATTAATGCTTTAAGAAAAAGTCATTGCAGTGCAGCATTATATAACCATAGGATTTATAAAATTTAAGGAAAAGGGATATATACCACAAAATAAAATAATAAGAAGCGGAACGGTATGCAAAAAGCAGGAAGATATTATGTGTCAGCAATAATTGATGATGAAAAAGATTATTCATCATTTTGGAATGATAAGTGGAGTGTAAAATCGGAATTTGGGAGATAGAATGGCATGAAAGTATTAGTAAGAATGTACACCAAGCAGACGAAACAATACCTATTAATATTATTGGCAGGATGCCTGTGGGGGACTATAGGTGTGTTTATGAAGCAGTTAAATCTGGTGGGATCAACCCCTTCTTACACTACGTTCCTCAGGATGTTATTTGCGTTCATAATGCTGCTGACTGTTACCCTTATAAAGGATGGTGTGAAAGCGTTCAAAGTCAGCAAGAACACCCTTATATCCTGCGTGCTGCTAGGAACAGTATCTATGTTTCTCGAGAACCTGTGCTACAACAATGCAGTAAATTTACTGGGAGTGTCACTGGGAGTAGCTATGCTGTATATGGCACCTGTCTTTACAAGTATACAATCAAAAATTCTATTCAAGGAACAAATAGGACGTAATAAGATGATTGCTCTTGGGCTCAATGTGTTGGGATGTGTATTTGCGGCAACCGGAGGTGATTTTTCCAAAATCAATATTTCGCTGGTGGGATTATTGTTCGGAATCGGAGCGGCATTCACTTTCTCAACGCTGAATATATTTGGACGACTGGCCACTGATGGTGCATCTCCTTTTGTTGTAGCAACATACAATTTCTTTTTTGGAACGATTGCTACAATGCTTGCGACTAGACCGTGGAATACCGTAGAGAATTTGCTAGATCCGACAATACTGTTTTACGCATTCCTTTTTGCTTTAATTCCGACAACAATTGCGTATCTGCTGTACTTCGTTGGGATTCAAGGACTGACAGAAACGAGCAAGATTCCAATTTTTGCCTCGATGGAATTAGTTGTTGCGACAATCCTCGGTGTAATAATATTCCATGAAAAACCAACAGCTGTTGCCGTGATTGGAATAGTTTTGATGCTGGCATCAATTGTAATAATGAATCTAAAAAAAAGTCCTCTATTTTATCAACTCACTTTATAAAATAGTTGCGTGTTAATATCAATTTCATCATCTTATAGCATGTGGAATATTGTTCGTCAAAAGCGGCAGTTTGTATGCTCACAGTTCAATATGCTAAGGGCATGGCAACTGTAACGCATGAAAATAGGAGGTATTATGCAATGAATTTAAAATCAGATACGATTCTAATTACTGGAGGCACATCAGGAATTGGTCTTGAAATGGCTAAACAACTTGTTGCACTGGGAAATACAGTTATAATAACAGGAAGGGATATTTCTAAATTAGAAATAACTAAAAAGGAATTGCCATCTGTTCATATATATCAAAGTGATGTAAGCGATTCACAAGCTATATGCCAGTTGTATTCTAAAGTAACGGCTGATTTTCCTAAGTTAAACGTATTAATAAACAATGCAGGCATTATGCGCACCATTGATTTTAATGATACTGAATATGATAAAATCTGCCATGAAATTGACATTAATTTAAGTGGCCCAATTCGTATGGTGCAGCAATTTTTGCCACACTTAAAAAAACAGCCAGAGGCTGCCATTGTTAATGTTTCTTCAGGGCTTGCATTTATTACATTCTCAAAGGCACCTATATACAGTGCGGCAAAGGTTGGCATTCACGCTTATACTAAGTCGCTTCGCCTACATTTGAAAGATACAAGTGTTAAAGTATTTGAACTTGCACCTCCAAAAACTTCAAAACCTCTTTTTAATCGCAACAATGCTGATGCTGACAATAATAGTAAGTTCCCAACAATGGATGTTCCAAAGGTGGTTACAGCTATGATCGACGGCATAAAGAGAAATAAGTTTGAAATATTGCCAGGTATGAGCAAACTACTTAAACTTGCAGGACGATTTATACTTTGAGTGCATAAATATAATAGCAATCTTGCTTTGAGCCATCTGTTATCTGAAGCTACTTGCGGATGTGTTTTTTAAGGGTACTTTTTAGTATCCTTATTGGTGTTGTATTTTTTATTAATAAAATTGAGGTGTGATTATTAATGGTAATAAGGAAAGTTTTAAAAGAAGATGATTTTCAAGCTATTGGAGATATTTACGCAAACAGTTGGAAAGTGGCATATAAGGGATTAGTACCACAGGATTATTTAGATTCACTTGGAGGAAGTAGATGGTCTAATATTTTAGCTAATAGCGAGTATGATGCATATGTGATTTTAGATAAAGAGAAATATGTTGGCACTTCTTCTATTTATGCTGGAAGAGATGAAAATATGGAAGGGTGGGGTGAAATTGTATCCATATATTTACTTCCGGAATATTTTGGAAAAGGATATGGAAAACTATTATTCGAATTTGTCATTGAAGCTCTTTATTATAAAGGGTTTAGAGATATTTATTTATGGACGTTGGAAGGAAATGCAAGAGCTCAGAAATTTTATGAAAAAAATGGCTTTTATAAATCTAATGACACAAAGAAAGCTTTTATAGGAAATAAAGAAGTAACAGAAATTAAATATATATTGCATAATAAATTAAATCATGAATAAAGGGGTATATTATGTTTAATATTGGAATTGATTGGAATCCTAAACAAGCAAAGTTAAAAAGTATTATTTTAAAACCTGATTATTTTGAAGAAGCAATAGCGCTTTCATTAGAGTTACATTCTATTGTACATGAAAAAGAAATGTCATCTTCAGAAACAATTACTTTTGCTGATGAAGTTTTTCATAATATAAGCCATGAGTGTTTTTGCAATATAACTTATGACAAGATTAGAACTTTTGCTTATAATGTTTGGCATATTACAAGAATAGAAGATATATGTGCTAATATTTTAATTGCTGATGATATACAAGTTATAAATACAAACAACTGGTTAGATAGGTTGAATTGCACAATAACGGATACAGGCAATGCTCTTTTAACAAAAGAGATAGCAGATTTTAGTCAAAGGATTGATCAAAAACAACTATTTGAATATAGAGTTGCAGTAGGTGAAAAAACTAGAAAAGTGCTAAAATCACTACAACCAAAAGATATGAAAACAAAAATGAATAACTTAAGGTTAAAGCGAATACTTGATGAAAAAGCTGTTTCAAAAGAGAAGGAAGCTGTGTGGTTAATTGATTTTTGGGGAAAGAAAAGCATTGCAGGATTAATTCAAATGCCAATTTTGCGTCATCAAGTTGTGCATTTAAATGACTGCCTAAAAATAAAAAAGAAATGCAAGATAATATAAAGTTAATTATATAAAATTATAATATTGGGTAAATTATATTAAACTTATATTATCTTATCTCAGGAGGGTTATTATGGATTATAATGATATCATTGAAACTTTAAAATCTATTAAAACTAATCCAAATTTATATATTAGAAAGTACCCATATTATGATATTGCAACCTCTTTTATTGATGGATATTTAACTAGCTTTGCATATAGATATAATATTGAGCAAAAAGATGGTAATTCCAGTCTTTGGTTAGATGTACATGATTGGTATTGCAAAAAGTTAAATAAACATTTTGATAAATCTTTACCTGATATTGTTAAAGATCTATATGATGATCTTCAACAAAAGGATTTGATTAGAAAGTATATTAATGTTTTAATTGAGTTTTTTAATTATAAAAAAGAAAAAAATTAACATTTAAAGGCAGCAAATGCCTTTTTATTATTTATGATTTCCACTATAATTTTTATATTGTTAATTGTTTTTTAACATTAATATATTGGAGGATTTTATGAATAATAAATGTAAAACAAAATATCCAATTGTTTTAGTTCATGGAATAGGCTTTAGAGATAGAGAGCATTTAAGATATTGGGGAAGGATTCCTAAAGCTTTAGAAGAAGAAGGCTGTGAGGTCTATTATGGCAATCAGGATAGTTGGGGAACAATTGAACATAATGCAAAGATAATTAAACAGAGCATTGAAGATGTTTTAAAGAAAACAAATTGCAAAAAAGTGAATATTATTGCCCATTCTAAGGGAGGGCTTGAAGCTAGATATTTAATTTCAAATTTAGGCATGTTTGAAAATATATCAAGCCTTACTACAATAGGTACTCCACACCATGGATCAAAGAGCATGAGCTTATTATGCAAGGCTCCTCCTTTTATTTTTAAGATTGTAGCTTTTTTTATAAATATATTTTTTAAATTATTGGGAGATGTGGATCCAAATGTGTATTTATCCTGTATGCAGCTTACAATTTCTGCTTTAGAAAGGTTTAATATCGAAAATGAAGATAAGGAAGGCGTTTTTTATCAAAGCTATGCGGCTGTAATGAAGAATCCTTTTAGCGATTTATTTATGTTTTTTCCAAATTTAATAGTGTCCATTATTGAAGGTGAAAATGATGGCTTAGTTACAATAGATTCAGCAAAATGGGCTAATTTCAAAGGAATTTTAAGAGGTGTGACAAACAGAGGAATATCTCATGCTGACGAAGTTGATTTTAGAAGAATGAATTTTAGCAAAAAAACTGATCTAGTGGGAGTATATGATATTAGAGATATTTATATAGATATTGTTTCAAATTTAAAAGAAATGGGATTTTAATAACGAATCAATCATATGGAAGAAATACCTTCTAGATTAACATTAAAATTAATCTAAAAGGTATTTTAAATATAAAGTATTTTCTCTCTTAATCATTTAGAATCACTTATTTGTTTGATTAAAGCAATATCTGCAAAATTTTGTCCTGTAATTGCCTCAACAGTATAAAGGTCGTGTTTCATTTTTTTTACCAATGCTGATACTTTTGACATTTCAATATTTATTTTGTCAATTTCGGATTTATGTACTTCTGAATTGTGAAGTAAAGCATCAAATATTAATTTATTTTCAACATTGCCAATTTTTATGTATTTAATATCTTCCTTTATTTCATTTAAATCATATTTTGTTGCTGAAGTTGCTTTTAATTGATTAATATCAGTTTTCATTTGGGCTGAATCAGTTTTTAATTGATTAATATCAGTTTGTATTTCTGTTAGGATTTTTAAAATAATTTCTTCATTACTCATAAAATCAACTCTCTTAAAATTTTTATATTTATATTGTAGTATACTTTATAATGTTGTACAATATCATGCTTTAAAATACATTATATTTTAAAACCTTTCTTCTTATATAATGTTAGTATATAATCTACTGTAGGAATTATTTTTTACATTGAAAGGATAGATATCATAATGGATATGTTGCGTTTTGTTGATTACAAGAAAAGGGTAATTGATAATTGTTCTAAAGTAATTGTTGGTAAAGATGAATACATACAATTAGTTCTTATTTGCTTTGTCTGCAGTGGACATGTGCTCATTGAGGATGTACCAGGTACAGGAAAGACCATGCTATTGCGTTCTTTTGCTAAAACCATTGGTGGAAGATTTAAAAGAATTCAATTTACTCCTGACCTTATGCCTTCAGATCTTACAGGTATTAATTTTTACAATCAAAAGATTTCTGAATTTGAGTTTAGAGAAGGACCTCTTTTTGCAAATGTTGTACTCGCAGACGAAATAAATAGGGCAACACCTAGAACTCAATCAAGTTTACTTGAAGCCATGGAAGAGCATCAAATAACTGTAGATGGTAAAACTATGGTACTTGATGAACCATTCATTGTAATGGCTACTCAAAATCCTTTAGAATCTTATGGTACTTTTCCACTGCCTGAAGCTCAAATAGATCGCTTTTTTATGAGGATTTCTTTAGGATATATGAGTCGCACTCAAGAAATTTCAGTTATATCTAGGGAATCTAGTTTAAATATAGTTGAGAATTTAAAAAAAGTTGTTGATGATACCGAAACAAAATATATAAAAGAAAATTATGTTAAAGTAAATGTATCAAAGGATGTAGTGAATTATATAATGGACATAATTGAAGGAACGAGAAAAGAAAGCAGTTTTATAACTGGTGTATCAACAAGAGGTGCCATAGCTTTTTATAAATCAATTCAAGCTATGGCTGCATTTAGTGGAAGAGATTATGCTATTCCTGAAGATGTTAAAACTGTAGCTCCATATGTTTTGATGCACAGATTAAATGGAGGATCAAACATAAATAATGATAATAACGCTTCAATTTTAAAAGGCATCATTGATAAGATACCTGTACCTTTAGAGGATTAATATGATAATTTTTTTAATTGTTTTAATTATAATTGTTATATTTGTAGAAAATTGGTCTATTAAAAATTCCTTAACGGGTATAAATTTTGATTACAATCCTTCAAAAATATTGGTTGAACCAGATGAAAAGTTTAATATCATCACATATGTTACCAATAGATCTAGAAGATTTATTCCGTTTTTATATATGGAAGAGCTTTTACCAGATGATATAGAGGTAATGGAAGTAAAAGAAAATATTCACAGGGATAATTTTGGGAACAAGAGGCATTTATCCACTGTTTATTTAATGCCAAAGCAAAAGCTTATTAGAAAGATCAATGTATCTTTTTCTAAAAGAGGTAGATACATTCTTCGTGGAGCAAATTTATCTGGTGGTGATTTTTTAGGAATTAAGGAAATTAGACAAGATTTTTTTTGTTTAAAAGAAGTTGTAGTGTATCCTAAAGAAAGCCATGCTAAAGATGTGCAAAAAACAGTTGGTGGATTTTTAGGAGATATTTCTGTAAGAAGGTTTATTATGGAGGACCCTATGCTTATATCTGGATTTAAAGATTATACTGGTAGGGAGCCTATGAAATCCATATCTTGGGCTCAAAGTGCTAAAGTTAATAGGCTCATGGTAAAACAATTTGATTTTACTACAGACCCTTCTGTTTCAATACTTCTTAATGTTGAATGCAAATATAATGATAAAGAATGTTTAATTGAAGGATGTTTTTCTCTTACTAGAACTGTATGTAGAATCATGGAAGAAGGAAGAGTAAAATACGATTTTTTTACCAATGCCACAACATCAAATGCTATATCTAATTGGTCTTATATAAGCGAAGGCCTTGGCAGAAAGCATTTTTTTACTATTTTAGAGGGGCTTGGTAGAGCTTATTATGGCTATACGGAGCCTTTTAGTGAAACAGTTGATAAATCCATTAAAAAAATTTCATCTAAGAGATCAACAATAATTATAACACCTCATAAGGATTTTAATGAAAAAGATATTCTTTATGCAAATTATATGGATGTATTAATAATATCAGCAGAGGAGTCAATAAAATGAGTTTAGTTTTTGCATTAAAAATGCTCAGCGATATTTGTTTTTATTTTACTTTTGCTAATTTTTTTTCATATTTATTTAATGGAAATAATGTTCTAATAACCACTCCTATTATGGCAATATCAGCATTTTTATCTGCTGCTTTTAAAGAAAGAGGCTCTATAAAGTATGTGCCTTTATTATTAATGTTATCTTGTTTCTTTGTAGTTCCAATGAGTTTAGCAAATATTATTGTATTAATGCCACCTATTTTTTATATTATTTACAATGTTTATGAAATTAATAAATTTAAAACTAATTTTATATATAGCGATATATTTTTTTTATACTTAAAGATAGCTGGACCTTTTATAGCTTTGTTTTTATTTTATGTGAATAAAAATACTGAGCAAAATTCTATACCATATGTGTTTATATTTTTAGTGTGTTCAGTAATTTTAATGAGAATGTTAAGACAAGATGAGAGCGCATTAAATAAATTTTCATTTAAACTTATGGCAATAGTTCCTATTTTAATCGCTCTGTTTTTAGGATTTATATTAAGCTCTAAAACTTTTTTTGGGCTTTTTAAAACTGCATTGGGCTTTGTTTATCTAAAACTTGTTGTACCTGTGCTCATGGTTATTTTAACCGCAATTTCTTATATTATTTCACCACTATTTAATTTGTTTAAAATAATATTTAAATACGAGCCAACAGTAGATAATAGCAGCGAAAAAGTCTATAATACAGAAAATTTTAATGATATTTTAAATAGCACAAGTGGAGCCATTGATGTTTTAAAGGTGCTTATTACAATAGTTTTTATAGGTTTATTGATTTTCTTCATGGTTAAATTGTTTAGAAGGTTATTTAAAAGAGAAAATGGATATGCTTCAAATAAGGGAGTCATTGAAGAAAGAATTCCAATTGATGAAAGTGAAAAGCCTTCTGATAAAATTAAGAGCAGAAAAGTTAATAAGGTCAGATTAATTTTTAAAAAATTTATGGCTCTTTGTGAAAAGTCAGGATTGCCATCAAAGAAGAGCATGACAAGCTTAGATTATGAAAAGTTTTATATAGAAGAATTTAATAAAGATGAAATAATAAAAGACATTAGATCTGTGTATTTAGATGTGCGTTATGGTGAAAAAGAAATTAACAGCGAGGACTATAAAAGGCTTAAAAAGTTATTTGGAGAATTAAAAAAATAACGGCAGAAAGGAACGCTAAAATGCAAATAATCGATATTGGAATAAATTTAATGAATAAAAGTTTTAATTTTGATCGGGAAGAAATTGTAGAAAATGCTAAAAATGCAGGAGTTACTCCCATTATAATTACTGGTTCGAGTTTAATATCAAGTAAGCTTTCTGCAAATTACGCTTCAAAGTATCCACAAATGATTTATTCAACTGCAGGCATACATCCTCATGATGCTAAAACCTGTAATGATTCAACTATGGGTGAGTTAGAAAAGCTTGCAAATAAAGATTGTGTAGTAGCTATTGGAGAATGCGGACTTGATTATAACAGAGATTTTTCCCCTAGAGATATTCAAAGAAAGGTTTTTAAGGATCAGATTGCACTTGCAATTTCTTTAAAAATGCCTCTATTTCTTCATGAAAGGGATGCGTTTTTAGATTTTTATTCTATTTTAAAAAGCAATAGGCCAAATATTTCAAATCTTGTGGTCCATTGCTTTACAGGAAATGAGAAAGAATTAAATTCATACATTGATTTAGGATGTTATATTGGAGTTACGGGATGGATTTGCGATGAAAGAAGGGGGGTTCATTTAAGGAATTTAGTTAAGAAAATACCACTTGGTAAACTTATGATTGAAACTGATGGGCCTTATTTAATTCCAAGAGATTTAAAGGATAAACCAAAGGATGGGCGCAATGAACCAAAATTTTTACCTCATATTTTAAAAACTATTGCTAAATGTATAGATATGGATGCTGAAAAACTAGCAAGGTTAACTAGAGAAAACACTTTTAAGTTTTTTAACTTAAAATAAATATTAAAAGTATTTCAAAATAATATTGATTATATATTTTGAAATACTTATTTTATACTATTCTATCCATGAATGTATTAAATCTATAAAATTTGACACCGTATTTGTGAAAGCATTTTTCTTTTTTGGCTTTTTTCTAAGGGATTCAGGTATATTTTGTTTATATAAGATATCAATCTTTTCTCTC
This sequence comes from Clostridiaceae bacterium, assembly GCA_031549885.1. GTDB lineage: Bacteria > Bacillota > Clostridia > Clostridiales > Clostridiaceae > WQUF01. The sequence goes on along the minus strand of JAVBPD010000138.1, from coordinate 5,563 downwards.
TCTATATTCAATAAAATATCATTAAAGTTCACACCATTATTATCTTTATCCAATTTACCATCTTCCTTTTAACATAATAGGTTTATAATATGTTTCACCAATAATTGAAAATTATCCATAAAATAAATTGTTCTAATATAATAAGAAAAGGAAATTTTGTTTTAAAAATCCATAAATATCAAATAATAATATTATACTAAAGAAAAGGAGGAAAATTATGAAAAATTATTGGAATAAACTTATTATTTTAATGATTTCTATTTTATCCATTATTTTAAATGCTGTTTGTGTAAATGCATTGCCATTTTTTAATTTTACTAAAAAAGGAATGGAACCTCATGATCTACTAATTAAATATATGAATTGCATTAACGAATCTAGATTTATAGAAATGTACTCCATGTTAGATGATGAAAGTCAAAAACAAGTTTCTGTTGAAGATTTTATATCAAGAAATAAAAATATATATGAAGGCATTAAAGCAGAGAATTTAACTGTTAATGTAACTGAAGTAGATAAAAAAAATAAAGATGAGATCATTGTGAAATATGACACTGCAATGGATACAATAGCTATAAACATTGCTTTTTCAAATGAAGCTACATTTATTTTAGATAAAGATAAAAGATATGGCCTTAAATGGAAAAGCAATTTGATTTTTCCACAGCTTGACGATGGTGACAGAATAAAAATAAACGCTTTAAAAGCTAAAAGAGGAAATATTTTAGATAGGAATGGTGAAATAATTGCAGGGCCAGGGGTTGCATCTTCCATTGGAATTATTCCTGAAAAGCTTGAAGAAAACAAGGAAATAAATATATCTGAAATTTCTAAAATTTTAGATATATCTGTAGATGAAATCAACAGACAATTAAGCGCACCTTATGTAAAAAAGACCACATTTGTACCGATAAAGACTATTTCAAAAGGTCAAGTTGATTTAGAAAATTCTATTTTAAGAATTCCAGGAGTGATGATTAAAGATGTGGAAGTGAGAGTTTATCCATATGGAGAGAAGACATCTCATTTAGTTGGTTATATTCAAAATATAAGTTTAAAAGAGCTTGAAAGTTATAAAGATAAAGAGTACAACAAAAATAGCATCATTGGAAAAGCTGGACTTGAAAGAATTTATGAGGAAAAGCTTAGAGGAATAGATGGCCATGAAATTCTCATTACAAATACAAAAGGTAAGAAGATAACCATTGCAAAGAAAAATGAGAAAAATGGTGAGGATGTAAAGTTAACTATTGATGTACATATGCAATGCGCTTTATATGATGAATTTACAAGCGATAAAAGCAGCTCTATTGCAATTAATAATAAAACTGGAGAGGTTCTTGCGCTTGTTAGCACTCCAGCATTTAATTCTAATGATTTCATAGTTGGAATGTCAAAAAACAAATGGAATTCTTTAAACGAAGATGCAAATAAGCCGCTATTTAACCGTTTTAAAGCATGTTTATGCCCTGGATCCACATTTAAGCCAATTGTGGCTGCAATAGGCTTAAACACTGGCAAAATACGCTCTGAAGACGATTATGGGCATAGTGGGCTCCACTGGCAAAAAAATCCAGCATGGGGATCTTATTTTGTAAAAACATTAAAGGAATATAATGACGTATCTAATTTAAGAAATGCTTTAATTTATTCAGACAATATTTATTTTGCAAAAGCAGCATTGAACATTGGGAAAGATATACTGAAAAAAGAGCTTTTAAATATTGGATTTAATGAAGATATTCCTTTTGATTTTAAAATGAACCCTTCAAGTTTCTCAAATTCTGGTGAATTTAATGGTGAAATTCAGCTTGCAGATAGTGGTTATGGTCAAGGTCAGATGCTGGTTAACCCTCTTCATATGGTTTGTATGTATTCATCTTTTTTTAATGATGGCAGCATGATTAAGCCATATATTTTATATAAAGATAGTAAAACACCTGAATTATGGAAAGAGAATGTTTTTAGCAAAGAAGTTTCAGATGTTATACTTTCAGATTTAACACAAGTTGTGGAACAAGGGATTAGATTAGCTCAGGTTAATGGAGTCCCTCTTGCTGGAAAAACTGGTACAGCAGAAATTAAAAAATCAAAGGATGATAAAACTGGCACTGAGGTAGGGTGGTTTTGTTTATTTAATGCAGATAAAAATATTGAAAGACCGCTTTTAATAATGAGCATGGTTGAAGATGTAAAAGACCGAGGAGGCAGCAGCTACTTAATACAAAAGGTAAAAAAGTTTTTTGAATAATTATTCTGGCGAAGGTACTATGCCTTCGCTATAATAATTTGCTGTTTAATAGAAATAATACTCTAATGTAAGGAAGTGAAACTTAAAAAATGGATGAAAAGCAGCGATTAGAGGCTTTAAGCGATGGAGTAATAGCTATTATTATTACTATAATGGTTTTAAATATTGGATTGCCTAAAATAAATGATATTGGAGAAATGGAGTATTTTTTTGGATCTATTTTCATATTCTTTGTAAGTTTTATTATTGTAGGTAGCTTTTGGGATCAACATAGAAGGCTTTTTAAAATGATTCAAAATATTAATAATAAATTAGTATGGATAAATTTATTGTTTTTATTTTTTTTAGCCTTAATACCGCTTTTCACAAAATGGATTACTGAGGAGCCAAATGCAACAGCACCAGTAGTTGGATATGGTACAGTTTACTTATTTGTAAGTATAACATATGATTTTATGCTTTTTAGCGTAGTGGATATAAATAAACATACTAAAGGAAACAACTATCAAAGAATTTATTTTGTGTATAATACCATAGTAACCACTATAATCATGCTTTTAGTAACTTTCCTAGCATTTTTTAGGCCTTTATATTCAGTAATACTGTTTATTATATTTCCACTTCCATCAGTGATGATAAATTTATGGCTCGATGGAAAGAGAAGTGCTAAAGAGTAAATAATTTAATGTTGAGCTAAAGTTTTTTAAGTGATACAATTTATTGATAATTCTTTTTTAAAAAGTAGGAGGTATTTGTATTGATAATTAAACCAAAAACAAGAGGGTTCATATGCACTACTGCTCATCCAATTGGATGCTTTAAAAACGTTGAGGATTTAATGAATTTGGCTTTAAAAGAAGAGCTAAAATCCTTTGGACCTAAAAATGTAATAGTAATTGGATCATCCAGTGGCTATGGCCTTTCGTCAAGAATAGTTTCAGCATTTTGCTATAAAGCAAAGACAATAGGAGTTTCTTTTGAAAAAGAATCATCTTTAAACCGCACAGCAACTGCAGGTTTTTATAATAATGAAGCTTTTGATTATCTTTGCAGAAAAAATAATATACCATCTAAAACTATAAATGGAGATGCTTTTTCAAATGAGATTAAAGAAGAAGTGGTATCTTCATGCAGAAGTTTATTTAATGGAGAAAAAGTAGATTTATTAATTTATAGTTTAGCTTCTCCTAAGAGGAAAGACCCTAATTCAGATATAATATATTCTTCTGTGATTAAACCAATTGGGTCTACATATGAAAACAAAACTGTAGACTTTCACACTGGTATTGTAAGCGATGTTTCAATTTCTCCAGCAAGCGATGAGGAAACTTTAGAAACAATTAAAGTAATGGGTGGAGAAGACTTTAACATGTGGATTGATAAATTAATAGAAGAAGATCTTATTTCTGACGGATTTAAAACGCTTGCATACTCTTATATTGGGCCTCCTCTTACTCATCCAATTTATAAAGATGGAACCATTGGAAAAGCTAAAGATGACCTTTTAAAATTCTCAAATTTAATAAATGAAAAGCTTAAAAGGTATAATGCAAATGCTTTTATTTCAGTTAATAAAGCTCTTGTAACTCAAGCCTCATCTGCAATCCCAGTAGTTCCTTTGTACATATCTTTGCTTTATAAGATCATGAAAGAAAAAGGAACGCATGAGGGTTGTTTTGAACAAATTAAAAGGCTTTTTAAGGATAAACTTTATTCAGGAAAACATGATTTTTTTGATGAAGAATATCGCATTCGCATGGATGATTATGAAATGAGAGAAGAAATTCAATCTAAGATTAATGAATTTTGGCCTTCAATTAATAGCGAGCATGTAGAACAATTAACTGATTTAAATGGATATAGGAATGAGTTTTATTCATTGTTTGGATTTGGTAGAGATGATGTTGACTATGACGAAGATGTAAAGGAATTTTAATTTAATATTAATCTAAGGGGCTACCATTCCTAAGTGTTAAAAACTATAGGAGGATAGCTCTATTTTTCAACTTAACTACACCTTCAAAAAAGTATAGCTTAAAATATTACTATTTTTAAAAAAATTTTTTAAGACAGGATTTACTTTTAATTTTAAACTCGACAAGGGTAAAATTTTAAAAGAAAAGACAATGTTCTTTAAACAGATGTTTTTAGATATGGCAAATAACCCTGATCTGTTTTTCTTTTTTTGAAAGGGTTTTATGAAAGAATGCTCTTATTTAGTTTTCATTTATTTTAAGTCCAGTAAATATTAATTTGAAAATATTATTTTTTAAAAAACTCTGCTACAGTTTTAGATTTTAGTTTATTTAATAGGTTTTTATCAATTATATTTTTATTTGCATAAAACTCCATAGCTTCTTCATCATATCTTAGTTTAAACACATATTTAAACTCTCCCTTTGAAACAAGCCCTGCAAATCTGCTAGCTTTTTCTCGTACAAATCCATTTAAATATTCTAAAAATGGGTTAACAAGTTCTTGATGTAGTTCCACAGTTATTTTAGTTTTATGTGGTGTAAGGTTTTCAACTGATTTTATTTTTTTATCTAATTTTTCTAAAGAAAGGCTCTTTTCATTTGTTAAAAGCTTTAATTTAAAAATAACTTTAATTGCTGAAACTCCATACCTTTTTAAAATGTTAACTTGTGTTTCTTTATCAACTCTTGCAAGATATATAGCTGCTTTTAAAGGTATCTTTTCTTCAAATAAAAGGGTTAATGCTTCATTGCAAAGGCTCCTAACTTTAAGAAAGTTGAACAGGCTACTAGTGCTGATATTGTAGATTTTAGCAAGCTCCATTCCCACATTGCTTTCATTTCTGTATTGTTTTGCCATTTTCATTGCTTCATAATTTAGTATCAAACTTTTAACCATATTTATTTTAGAAATATTTCTAAAACAGATGTTTGATTCAATAATCATTGTTCTGATGAATAATTCATCGACTTCATTCATATCTATAATATAAGAAGGTATGAATTTGTATTTAGGGTTATTTGTCTCCTGAAACAACTTAATATATGCAAGAAGGCGACATCTCCCAATTATCACATTATAAATTCCATTATGATCTAAAGTTACATAAATTGGATGAATTAACCCAACATTGTCAATGGATCTAGCTAAGTCTAACAGGCCAATATCTGAAATTTCATCAAAGGGGCTCCAGCCTTCAGGAATATCCTCAATTAATTCAATATCGATATTTTGCATATTTTTGTGCAGGTCTACGCCCCTATTAAAATTACTATTTCTCTTTAAGATAATTTGCCTCTCTTCTTTTGCTCTTTTTTCGCTCTCCTCTTGAGAAAG